>JBLIKA010000004.1:0-95252 GCA_047637355.1 Glaciecola sp.
AGATTGTCTTGTTATAAATTGTTAAAGAACATGCCAGCTTCTTTCTATTTCACTGGCGGCTTGAAAGTCACGTTACGTGCCGTCTCAAGCGGGATGCATATACTACCTACATCATTTTTATTGTCAACTAACTTTATTAATTCTTTCAAAATTAATTCATTTAGCGAACTTACATTTGTTAAGGCTATTAAAGAATAAATAAATGTAAACTTTCTCAACATACTGCTGTCGTAATAGTCCTGCAAACGACGTTATCTTGAAAGCGACGCGCATTGTAGCCATTTATACGATAAGGTCAATAGCAATACGCATATTAGTTGTAATATTTCTAACTTAAGCGTATTTTAACATTCCTGTTACAAACTCTTGTTGTACCGATAAGATTAAAACGGAAGAGGTAAACCCATGAAACTTTCAGTACTAGCACTTAGTGTATTGATGTTGAGCAGTGGAACCGCCATTGCACAAATAGAAGACACTAGTGAACTTGATAACACCTCTATGCAATCCAGTCATTTTCTTAAGCAACAAGTACGTAGTAGTAATTCAGTTGGCAGGGCTATACGCACGGTCTTAGATCGCTACCCAGAAAATACCGCCGAATTAGTTCAAATCGCATTGGATGCCTACCCTGACAAGTATCGTGAAATCGTATCGGCAGCAGTATCGTCTCAGCCTGCATATATTGATGACATCCTTGAACTTGCAATTGAAAGAAATGTCGCTCCTGCAACAGAACTGGTAAAGCTAGCTATTAATGCGGAACCAAGCTACGCAGAATATGCTACCGAAGCTGCTTGTAAGTTTTCACCAGATCAATTTAACGAGATTGTTAAGACAGCCGTAGCTATGGAGCCTGATTCTGCGGATCAAATAGCCAAACGACTAGCGAAAACATACCCGAATAAAACCTTAGAAGTTTTAGTAACCACTATTCAAGAAGTTCCGTTGGTTGGCAAGTACGTAGTTGATGCACTACTAGCGCTATTTCCAGTTGATTCCTCGGAGTCAGAATCAATGATAATAATATCAGTGGAGCAATTGGCCCAACATCCAGAGGCGCTCGAACGCTTGGTAGAATTAGCTGAGCTTAGGGGTATTCAACAGGACTTGATCAGCGCCAGCGCAATGAGAGGGGGTTTAACTGACGCACAAGCGAAATTATATGTAGAGAGACACTACCTATCAGACCGATCGACTAGTAGCTATTAAATGCACTGATAAATTTACTGATGTATATAACAAAAAACCCGGCAGAAGCCGGGTTTTTCAATTTCATTCTCTAATAAGAGACTGACTATTACTCTGCTATTTCAACTACTTCTTCAGTTGTCTCAACAACAGGACGGTCAACTAATTCAACGTAAGCCATTGGAGCTTTGTCACCTGTACGGAAACCACACTTCAATATACGACTATAACCACCTGGACGCGCTACATAACGCGGACCAAGTTCGTTAAACAATTTACCTACCACTTCTTTATCACCCGTTCTTGCAAAAGCAAGACGACGATTAGCAACACTATCTTGCTTTGCTAATGTGATTAGCGGCTCAATTACTCGACGTAGTTCTTTCGCTTTAGGCAACGTAGTCTTAATAACTTCGTGCTTTACCAAAGAACCCGCCATGTTTTTAAACATTGCTTGTCTGTGGCTACTATTGCGATTTAACTGTCTACCACTCTTGCGATGGCGCATAGCTATATCCTTTTTTACAAATCAGTTTATCTAAAATCTGATTAATCTTTTTCAGCGATTGATTCTGGAGGCCAGTTTTCTAGGCGCATACCTAGTGACAAGCCACGAGAAGCAAGTACATCTTTAATTTCTGTAAGAGACTTCTTACCTAAGTTAGGCGTTTTAAGAAGTTCAACTTCAGTACGCTGCACCAGGTCACCAATATATTGGATAGCTTCCGCTTTCAAACAGTTAGCAGAACGAACCGTTAACTCTAAATCATCAACCGGACGAAGTAGAATTGGATCGAATTCTGGCTTTTCTTCTTTTTCAACAGGCTCTGAGATGTCACGTAACTCTACGAACGCATCTAATTGCTCAGCTAAAATAGTAGCAGCACGACGAATCGCTTCTTCTGGGTCTAATGTACCGTTAGTTTCCATATCGATAATTAGCTTGTCCAAGTCAGTACGCTGTTCAACACGCGCTGACTCTACAGAATAGGCAATACGCTCTACTGGGCTGTATGAAGCATCAACTAATAAACGACCAATAGGACGATCATCATCTTCAGAGGAACGACGAGTTGAAGCTGGAACATAACCTCGGCCCATTTCCACTTTGATGCGCATGCTAAATTCAGCCTCGCCAGTCAAAGTACAAATAACGTGCTCTGGATTTACGATCTCAACGTCACCATCGTGCTGGATATCACCTGCGACAACTACACCTGCACCAGATTTAACCAATGTCAGAGTTGCCTCGGTTTTACCTTCAAGACGAACTGCTAGTCCTTTAAGGTTAAGCAAAATTTCAATTACGTCTTCTTGAACACCTTCTTTAGTGCTGTACTCATGTAATACACCATCGATTTCAACTTCAGTCACTGCACAACCTGGCATAGACGAAAGCAAAATACGGCGTAGTGCATTACCCAGAGTATGGCCGAAGCCCCGCTCTAAAGGCTCTAGTGTTACTTTTGCACGAGTAGGTGAAACATTTTCAATTTCAACTAATCTTGGCTTTAGGAATTCGGTCACTGAACCCACAATGTATCCTCTTTAGTTAAGCTTTACTTAGAGTAAAGTTCGACAATCAACTGTTCGTTAATGTCCGCAGACAAATCCGTTCTTTCTGGAACGCGTTTAAAAACACCTTCCATCTTCGTATTGTCAACTTCCAACCAAGTTGGTTTCTCGCGTTGATCTGCTAATTCTAGTGCAGAAACAATACGGGCCTGTTTTTTAGCTTTTTCACGAACAGCAATCATGTCTTCGGCTTTTACGTTGAATGATGGAATGTTCACTACTTTGCCATTAACTACGACAGCTTTATGGCTGACTAGTTGGCGGGCTTCAGCACGTGTGCTTGCAAAACCCATGCGATATACAACGTTATCTAGACGCTGTTCAAGAAGTTGCAACAGGTTTTCACCTGTATTGCCTTTAAGGCGAGCTGCTTCTTTATAATAGTTTCTAAACTGTTTTTCCAATACGCCATACATACGACGCACTTTTTGCTTTTCACGCAATTGAACACCGTAATCAGACAAACGACCGCGACGGGCGCCGTGCTGACCAGGAGGAGTGTCGATTTTACACTTACTTTCAATTGCTCTTACGCCGCTCTTAAGGAACAAATCAGTTCCTTCACGACGACTTAGTTTGAGTTTTGGACCCAAATATCTAGCCATGTTCTTTCTCCAACTGTCCGTCGATTAAACGCGACGTTTTTTCGGTGGACGACAACCGTTGTGAGGTATAGGCGTCACATCGGTAATATTTGTGATCTTGTAACCAGCGCCATTTAATGCACGGATTGCAGATTCACGACCTGGACCTGGGCCCTTAACGAACACTTCAATGTTCTTTAAGCCGTATTCCTGTGCAGCAAGACCCGCTCTTTCAGCAGCAACCTGTGCAGCGAAAGGAGTTGATTTGCGTGAGCCACGGAAACCAGATCCACCAGAAGTTGCCCACGATAGAGCATTACCCTGACGGTCAGTGATTGTCACAATTGTATTGTTGAAAGAAGCATGGATATGAGCCATACCATCTGCAACTTGACGTTTTACGCGCTTGCGGGCGCGAGTAGGAGCTTTAGCCATTGTAACCCTCGCTTACTTTTTAATAGGTTTGCGAGGACCTTTACGGGTACGCGCGTTAGTTTTAGTGCGCTGACCACGTAGAGGTAAGCTACGACGGTGGCGAATACCACGGAAGCAACCTAGGTCCATCAAACGTTTAATGCTCATTGATACTTCACGGCGAAGGTCACCCTCAACTGTAAACTTAGCAACTTCTTCACGAAGTTTATCAATGGTCGTTTCATCAAGATCTTTCATCTTGGTTGATTCTGATACACCTGCACCAACACAAATTGCTTTCGCTCGTGTTGCGCCGATACCGAAAATTGCTTGGATAGCAATTACAGCATGTTTGTGATCAGGAATGTTAATGCCAGCGATACGGGCCATTAACAGCACTCCTTTAATTTAGTGTTACTAGCCTAAAAAGCCCGATAGGATACTTACCCAGTAACAAAAATGCAAATAAAGGTTTTAAGGCTCGGGCGCTAGTACAGCAACCCGATATTAAAAACCATGTTTTTACTCTAATTTATTAGAGTTTGGATTAACCTTGCCTTTGCTTATGCTTAGGCTCTACACAGATCACTCTAACAACGCCGTTACGTTTTATGACCTTGCAGTTACGGCAAATCCGCTTAACGGATGCACGAACTTTCATCACATCACTCCGTAAATAGCTAACTCAAAGAGCTAGGCACAATGCCTAACCTTTAAGATTCGCTTTCTTGAGAACATCACCATATTGATGTGACATCAAATGGGTCTGCACCTGAGCCATAAAGTCCATTACCACTACACATATTATGAGTAGTGATGTACCACCAAAGTAAAACGGAACGTTAAACCATAGTAGTAAGAACTCCGGGACTAAACAAACAAAGGTAATATAGAGAGCACCGGCTAATGTTAAACGAGTCATCACCTTATCGATATATCGAGAGGTTTGCTCACCTGGACGAATACCAGGAACAAAAGCACCAGATTTCTTTAGATTATCAGCCGTTTCGCGAGGATTAAAAACTAATGCCGTATAAAAAAAGCAGAAGAAAATAATCGTTCCAGCATATAGCATAACGTATAAAGGCTGCCCCGGAGACAATGCCAGAGATACGTCAGTCAAGAAAGAGAATGTCTCGTTCTGACCAACCATACCAGCAAGCGTACCTGGGAATAGGATGATGCTTGACGCGAAGATAGGTGGAATAACACCCGCCATATTCACCTTTAACGGTAAATGTGAACTTTGCGCAGCAAAAACCTTACGACCTTGTTGGCGTTTTGCGTAGTTTACAACAATGCGACGTTGCGCACGTTCTACGAAAACAACCAAGTATGTCAACGCTACAATAATAGCACCGATTACTAACAAGAATAGGAGATTAATTTCACCTAATCTAGCTTGTTCAGCAGTTTGACCAATCGCTGTTGGTAAACCCGCCACGATACCGGCGAAAATGAGTATCGAGATACCATTTCCGATGCCGCGCTCTGTAATTTGCTCACCTAACCACATTAAAAACATGGTACCAGTGACCAAACTCACGATAGCTGTAAAATAGAAACCAATGCCAGGGTTTACTACTAAACCTTGCACCAAATTTGGCAGACCAGTAGCAATACCGACAGACTGAAAAATAGCTAACATCAAAGTAAGATACCTTGTGTATTGACTAATCTTCCGTTTACCCGCTTCACCTTCTTTTTTCAGCTCCATCAATGGAGGGTACATATGCGAAAGCAACTGCACAATAATAGAAGCTGTAATGTAAGGCATTATCCCTAACGCTAGTACCGAAGCACGCTCAAGAGCACCACCAGAGAACATGTTCATCATCTCTACAATAGTGCCTTTCTGTTGTTCAAATAATTGAGCCAACACGTTGCCATCAATACCAGGGATAGGCACGTAAGAGCCCAGCCTAAACACGATGATTGCTCCAAGAACAAACAGTAAGCGAGATTTAAGCTCGCTTAGTCCACCTTTTGCTCCTGAATCTTGTCCTGGTTTTGCCATTTAGCTTATTCCTCTACTTTACCGCCAGCCACGTTAATCGCTTCGAGTGCACCTTTGCTAACTCGGATACCGCTTAAAGTAACAGAACGCTTGATTTCACCACTCTTCATAACTTTTACAAACAGGATTTCTTTTTTAATAAGACCCGCTGCTTTCAAAGTTTCAAGATTAACGATATCGCCTTCTACTTTAGCAATTTCACTGAGAGTAACTTGGTCAGTTACGAACGATTTACGTGACGTAAAACCGAATTTCGGCAAACGACGTTGAAGAGGCATTTGACCACCTTCAAAACCAGGTCTAACAGTGCCGCCTGAGCGAGACTTTTGACCTTTATGACCGCGACCACCTGTCTTGCCTAAGCCAGAACCGATACCGCGACCTGCGCGCTTACTTGCTTTGTTAGCTCCTTCGGCAGGAGCGAGAGTATTAAGTCTCATGAATTACTCCTCTACTATCTCAACCATGTATTGAACACGGTTGATCATGCCACGAACTGACGGAGTATCTTCCAACTCACGTACTTGTCCGATTTTACGTAATCCTAAACCAACTAACGTTGCTTTATGTTTAGGAAGACGCCCGATTGAGCTTTTAGTTTGCTTTATTTTAATCATCTTAGACATGTTCGATTACCCCAAAATATCTTTGACTGACAAACCACGTTTTGCAGCAATCTTCTCTGGTGAATTCATTTCCACTAGAGCATTGACTGTTGCACGTACAACGTTTATTGGGTTTGTAGAACCGTAGCATTTTGAAAGCACGTTCTGAACACCAGCTACTTCAAGTACTGCACGCATCGCACCACCGGCAATAATACCGGTACCTTCAGACGCAGGCTGCATGTAAACTTTAGAGCCAGAATGACGACCTTTAATTGGATGCTGTAATGTATTGCCGTTCAGATCGACGTCAACTAAGTTGCGACGAGCCTTTTCCATTGCTTTTTGGATTGCAGCAGGTACTTCACGTGCCTTACCGTAACCAAAACCAACACGACCATTGCCATCGCCAACCACTGTCAAAGCTGTAAAACTAAAGATGCGACCACCTTTAACAACTTTTGATACACGGTTAACAGCGATTAGCTTTTCTAACAGATCACCCTGTTGTTGAACTTCTTGCTTAGCCATTTTAAACTCCTAGAACTGAAGGCCCGCTTCACGAGCGGCATCAGCCAGTGCTTTCACACGACCATGATATTTAAATCCACTTCTATCGAAGGCGACTTTCTTGATGCCTTTTTCGATAGCACGTTCTGCGATCGCTTTACCAATTGCCGCTGCTGCCTCTGCGTTGCCCGTAGATTTTAAAGAACCCTGAAGTTCTTTTTCTACAGTAGAAGCTGCTGCTAATACTTCAGAACCGCTTGGAGCGATTAACTGAGCGTAAATGTGGCGAGGTGTGCGGTTAATAACCAAGCGATGTGCACCTAACTCACTAATTTTCTTACGGGCGCGAGTAGCGCGACGTAAGCGAGCTGATTTCTTATCCATCGTATTACCTACCTACTTTTTCTTAGCTTCTTTACGACGCACAGTTTCATCTGCGTAACGAACACCCTTGCCTTTGTAAGGCTCTGGTGGACGGTATGCGCGGATATTCGCTGCAACCTGACCTACAACCTGCTTATCAATGCCTTTAACAATGATTTCAGTTTGTGTAGGGGTTTCTACGGTAATGCCTTCAGGCATTTCGTAGCCGACAGGGTGTGAAAAGCCCAACGTAAGGTTAAGTTTGCTACCTTGTGCGTTTGCACGGTAACCAACACCATTAAGTTCGAGTTTCTTTTCAAAACCATCGGTAACACCAACAATCATCTGCTCTAATAATGCACGAGCAGTACCAGCTTGAGCCCAATGGTTTGCAAACGCTTCACGAGGAAGTGCTTTCAACTGGTTCTCTACTTGGACTACTTCAACTGCCTTGTTAAAGAGACGAGTCAATGTACCTTTACTTCCTTTAACTGTAACTTCTTGACCGGCGATACTAATTTCTACGCCAGCTCGGATGTCTACAGGTGCTTTTGCTATACGTGACATAATTATTCCCCTGTTATGCTACATAACCGATGATCTCACCACCCATACCCGCTTTACGCGCTGCACGGTCAGTCATTACACCTTTTGAGGTAGACACGATAGCAACCCCGAGTCCGCCCATCACTTTTGGTAACTCATCTTTTTTCTTATAGATGCGTAAACCAGGACGGCTAACTCGTTCGATTGTATCAATTACTTTTTTACCATCGAAATACTTCAAAGTAACCTGTAATACAGGCTTTACGCCTTCAGTTACCGAAGAACCTTCGACATAACCCTCAGCTTCTAGTACTTTTGCAATAGCAACACGTACTTTAGAAGAAGGCATAGAAACCGCAACTTTTGAAGCCATTTGGCCGTTACGAATTCGGGTAAACATATCTGCGATAGGATCTTGCATGCTCATATTCTGCTCTCCTTACCAGCTGGCTTTTTTAAGGCCAGGGACTTCACCACGCATAGCAGCTTCACGAAGCTTTATACGGGAAAGACCAAATTTGCGTAGGAACCCATGTGGACGGCCCGTGATACGACAACGATTATGTTGGCGCGACGGAGACGAGTCACGTGGAAGTTTTTGCAGTTGTAGAACAGCATCCCAGCGCTCTTCATCAGAAGAGTTTACGTCACTGATCACCGCTTTAATCGCTGAACGTTTCGTTGCATACTGTTTAACCAGCTTGGCACGTTTTACTTCACGCGCCTTCATTGATTCTTTTGCCATAACCCTACACCTTATTTTCTAAACGGGAAGCTGAACGAACTCAATAGAGCGTGCGCTTCGTCGTTAGTCTGTGCACTGGTAGTGATAGTAATATCCATACCGCGTGCTTTATCCACTTTATCGAATTCGATTTCAGGGAAGATGATTTGTTCACGAACACCCATGCTATAGTTGCCTCGACCGTCAAATGATTTCGGGTTAAGACCACGGAAGTCACGGATACGTGGAATTGTAATTGAGATTAATCTCTCAAGGAATTCCCACATACGTTCGCCACGCAAGGTTACTTTGCAGCCAATCGGATAACCTTCACGGATTTTAAAACCCGCAACAGATTTTCTAGCGACAGTAACAATTGGTTTTTGACCGGCAATCGCTGCCATTTCAGCTTGCGCTAATTCAAGAACTTTCTTGTCTGCTACCGCTTCACCTAAACCCATGTTCAGAGTGATTTTCTCAATCCGAGGGACTTGCATGACGCTTTTGTACCCGAACTGCTTCGCAAGTTCAGCTACTACTGTTTCTTTATAGAAATCATGCAGTTTCGCCATCGTACTCTCCATTTATTATACTAGGTCGCCGTTAGACTTAAAGAAACGAACTTTCTTTTCATCTTCAACACGGAAACCAACGCGATCAGCTTTACCCGTTGCTGGGTTAACTAACGCTACATTAGACACATGAATGGTTGCTTCTTTCTCAATAATACCGCCCGGCTGTTCAATCTGTGGATTGGCCTTCTGATGTTTCTTGACGATGCTAACACCTTCAACTACTAAACGGCTTTCTGACGAAAGTACTTTCAAGACTTTGCCTTGCTTTCCTTTGTCTTTACCCGCTAACACGACTACTTCATCATCACGACGAATTTTATTAGCCATTATCGTGACTCCTTATAGTACCTCTGGGGCCAATGAAATGATCTTCATGAATGAATTTCCACGAAGCTCACGAGTGACCGGGCCAAAGATACGCGTACCAATCGGTTGCTTGTTTGCGTTAAGCAAAACAGCTGCGTTGTTATCGAAACGGATGGTTGAACCATCTGCGCGACGAACGCCTTTTCTAGTACGCACCACCACTGCATTCAGAACATCACCTTTCTTCACTTTACCGCGAGGAATTGCTTCCTTGACAGTAACTTTGATGATGTCACCGATATGTGCATAACGGCGATGCGAGCCACCAAGAACCTTAATACACTGAACCCTGCGAGCTCCCGAGTTATCGGCAACATCCAGGTTAGATTGCATTTGGATCATGTTTAGTGCTCCGCTGTTAAATATTATGACTCTCTCGAGCCTCTTAGCTACTATTTAGCCCTTGATTTCAAAAGAAATTTTAGAAAAAATAGACTACACCCCTACAAAAAGGGCGCGAAACTATAACAGAAAATAAGGCTGAGCGGTAGTTTAATTTGAAGTTCAAACAAGTTTATTCGTTTATTATATAGCGCTTTCTGAGTTGCATAATTAAGTGTGCAAGGGAAGGTGTATAAAAAGTTCACGATTGCAGGGGCATTGGCGTTCTTTGCAACTAACGATAGTCACTCATAACGAGCGCTATCGACACTTATATTTGACGTTGCCTAACAATTTCATACAAACAAACACCCGTGGCAACTGACACATTCAAGCTACTCACAGAGCCAGCCATAGGTAATTTAATCAGCTCATCGCAGTTTTCGCGAGTAAGCCTGCGCATACCTTTATCCTCAGCTCCCATTACTAAGGCCGTTGGGCCAATTAACTTACAGGCATAAATTGATTGTTCAGCTTCACCAGCTGTACCCACAATCCAAACACCGGCATCCTGCATTGCTTTTAAAGTGCGTGACAGATTGGTGACCTGAATTAGAGGAATAGCTTCAGCCGCGCCGCAGGCCACTTTGCGAACAGTAGGTGACAATGTTGCCGATTTATCTTTAGGGACAATAACTGCGTGCACTCCTGCCGCGTCTGCAGTACGCAAGCACGCACCTAAATTATGCGGATCAGTAACGCCATCTAATACCAATAAAAACGGTGTTGATTGATTTTTAAGAATAATATCCAAGTCATGCTCATCCAGCACTTTGCCGGGTTTCGCACGAGCAACTACACCCTGATGTTGTTCACCATTGCACTTATCATCTAGCGTTTTACGCTGACAAAACTGAATTCCTATGTCATGCCGCCTGGCTTCATTAATAATATAAGCGAGTCTTTCATCTTCCCTGCCTTTCAGCACAAACAATTCAATCAAACGCTCCGGTTCGCGATCGATAACCGCTGTCATCGCATGCAACCCATATATTAATTCTTGCTGAGCCATACTTATGTCCGTTTTTTATTTTTTGATGACTTACTGGCTTTTGATGCCGGCCCTGGTTTTTTTCTACCTGTCGGCTTGCGCTTTGCAGATGCCTTATCATTAGCAGGCTGCTCGCCATTAGAGTCTTTGCTTTGAGGCTTTTTGGCAGCTTTAGACGAACCGTCTTTACCGTTGTTTGTACCCCCCTTCACGCCTCTTTTGCCTGTTTTAGCACCGCGTTTGCGTGGCGTATTTACTTTTCCACTAGTACTGGTAACACCATCAATCAATAGATCAATTTTGCGCTCATCAAGATTGACACCAGCAACTTTAATCTTCGCTTCGTCGCCTAGCCTAAATATCGTACCTGAGCCTTCACCAACCAAACACTGTTTTTGATCATCATAATGATAGTAATCACTCGCTAATGAGGTAATGTGAACAAGTCCATCGATTTGAAATTCAGTAATTCGAACAAATAAGCCAAAATTGGTCACTGACGCAATGATGCCGTCAAACACATCACCAACATGATCTTGCATAAACTCACATTTTAGCCAATCAGAAACATCTCTTGTAGCATCGTCTGCCCTGCGCTCTGCCATTGAACACTGTTCACCAAGTTGTTCGACTTCCTCGGCTGAATAAGACTTTCCACCCGTTCTTGATTTGCGCGTATGCTGTTTATCAACAATGGCCTTTATCGCTCTGTGCACGACTAAATCAGGATAGCGACGAATAGGAGATGTAAAATGCGCATAAGCATCAAGTGCTAATCCAAAGTGACCTACATTCTCTGGCGAGTAGACCGCTTGTTTCATGGATCGCAGCAACATGGTCTGAATGAGTTCTTTATCAGGTCTATGTTGAATTTTTTGCATCACACTTTTGAAATCAGCTGGTGTTGGCGCTTCACTTACGGTGAATGGAATACCAATCTCTGCAAGGTATGTCTTGAAAGTTATTAAACGGTCTTCGTCAGGCTTATCATGGATTCGAAACAAACCTTCTGCTTTGTTCTTTTGCAAGAACTCGGCCGCACACACATTCGCCATGATCATACATTCTTCAATTAGCATGTGTGCTTCATTGCGCTGCACTGCAATGATATGCGAAATTTTACGTTGTGCGTTAAATACAAACTTACTTTCAATCGTTTCAAATTCAATAGCACCGCGACCTTGTCGAGACTTCTTTAGTGCTTTGAATACATGATTGAGATTGTTTAGGTGTGGAACATGTTTCTCATAACGGGTAATTAAGGTTTCGTCTCCCTTAAGAATACCCCACACTTTATTATATGTGAGACGCGCATGAGACCGCATCACGGCCTCGTAAAATTGATATTCACCTAACTTGCCATCAGCAGAAATTGTCATTTCACAAACCAGGCACAGCCTATCAACATCTGGGTTGAGTGAGCATAAGCCGTTAGACAGGATCTCAGGCAACATTGGTATCACTTTTTCAGGGAAATATACTGACGTAGCACGATTTTGAGCTTCGCTGTCCAAAGCGGTACCTGTTTTCACATACGAACTTACGTCCGCAATTGCCACCCATAATTGCCACGAGCCATCATCATTAGGCTGGCAATATACCGCGTCGTCGAAGTCTCTTGCATCTTCACCATCAATTGTCATTAGCGGTAATTGACGCAAATCGATACGGCCCTCTTTCGACTGTTCAGGAACCTCTTCAGCCAAACCTTCAACTTGCTTTAAAACGCCTTTTGGCCAGTTATGGGGAATATCAAAAGTGCGCAATGCCATTTCAATTTCCATACCCGGCGCCATGTGCTCGCCCAATATTTCTAATATTTTACCAACAGCGTTTACTTGCCGGCGTGGACGTTGTGTTATTTCAACGACAACAACATGACCTTGCCTTGCGCCATTTCGACCTTCTGGTGGAATAATGATTTCATGAGAAATACGGTTATCATCAGGAATAACGATCGAGACACCTTCTTCCATAAAGAAACGACCTACTATGGGTTCTTTTCTTGGTTCGAGCACTCTGTTGAGGCGAAACTCCGCTCGCCCCCGTCGATCAGCGCCGCTACAAACACCTTCCACGATATCGTCGTGCAATAAGGTTTGCATTTGGCCTTGATGTATAAATAAGTCTTTCTCAGTATCGGAGTGCTTTAAAAAACCGAAACCATCGCGATGACCAATGACTCGGCCTCTGATAAGCGCTTCAGCTTTCTGTACTTCATATTTTTTATCGCGAGTAAAAGCTACCTGCCCTTCACGCTCCATAGCACGTAATCGCCGCTGAACACCAATTTTGGCATTTTCATCTTTAGCATTGACAATATCGCAGATTTCTAAAAAGGAGAGTGATTCGTTAGCGTTGGAAAGTGTTTCGAGTAGAAATTCACGGCTTGCTACCGGGTTTTCGTATTTTTCTTTTTCTCTTGAGTAATGCGGATCTTCTGACATTCATTCTTTTCGTTGTTAAATTCGAGAGTATTATACCAAGATTTTTGTTGCAAGTCTGTGACAATTCTTATTGCTTATCAATTGAGCAATAAATTAGATTCATTTTACTTTTAGCTCAACACAAAATATTGCCTAATTTACCGAACCTTAATTAACCATCGGTTTACGCGCATTTCTAACTGCTTTCGGATGCATAAGGTATTCAAGCTCACCCATATAGCTGGCTATGCGTTGATGAGTTCGACGGTCATCAGTAATCGCGTTATACAACCAATGATACAGATCTTCGAAGTCGTACGGACTGCCATAGCCATCAATAAATAATTCTGCTAATTGTAATTGTGCTTTTAAATTCCCCAAAGCTGATGCTTCACGTAGATAAGTGACTGCACGCTTTTTATCTTCTTGAACTAATGTGCCAACCGAGTAATAGCGGCCCAACTGCTCTAATGCCGTTGCCAAGCCCTGTGCAGCGGCCTCTCTCATGTAATAGACGCCGCGCTCTGGTTCAGCATCCACACAAACTCCCCAAGCAAGCATGTCGCCCCACAAAAATTGATATGCCGGCACTCTAAGAACTTCTGCTCTCGCTTCTATATCTTGAACTAATTGGCAGCGGTCAGCGACTACACGTTCCAAATGTATATTGTTATTAATCATTTTTATCAGGTCGTCTTGGCTGTAAATTTGCACAGCTTCTAATTGTTGAGCTTGGCTACTACTAATAAAAATTATAAAAAAAGTGATCATGATAGAGAACTTGAACACATACACTCCTGACATCGCTATATTTTGGCTGCTAGTTAACTATCGGCAAGACTAACAAAAAGTAAAAAATAATTTCACTCTGCGATTTCATCAATGCGTATATTTGTAAAATAACAACATCGCTGTAAAAATAGGAAGAATGAATTATCAGCTTATGCTTTTTTTTGCTAGACTTCGCTCACCACAAGTATTAATGATAGTGAATATTAGCAAGCTCAGTGTTTATGATTAATCGTCGCCATTTTGCGTATTCATTAATGGTTTTATCAAAAATCAAAATAAATACTGCATTCTTTAGCACATATTAATAGTAATAACGAAAGAACGATATCCCAACTATGTAAAAGTTGTAATGAAGAATATAGTCACTTCTTCGATAATTTATACAGACAACGTTTGTGATAGCCTGTTATAAAGAGATAAACATAATAAGCTTGAACGAGTCGATGGTGGAACAAGTCTGTTATAGAGGATGAAATCACACCGTTTGAAATAGCTAAGAAAATAAACCACCTATAAAATAAGTTAATAAAGGACTTTCATGAGAGTGATTAATTGCAAGGTTGAGTCAATTGAAGCACAAACTGCAATTGTGCATAAGGTAGTATTACTCCCCGAGTTCCCTTTGGAATTTATAGCGGGCCAATACCTTCAAGTCGTCATGGGTGAAAAAGACAAACGTCCATTTTCCATTGCCAGTGCGCCAAGCAGCCCTAATAAAATAGAACTTCATATTGGGGCTGATCCCGCTAATAAATATGCGTTTGAAGTTCTGACAAAATGCCAAACTGAAGGGAGCTTAATTGTTGAAGCCCCTTTAGGAGAAGCTTTTTTACGGAAATCGCACCTGCCAGCAATAATAGTTGCGGGCGGAACGGGTTATTCTTATGCAAAATCAATTGTTTTAGATTGTCTTGAGAGCCAACCTGATAGAGAAGTAAAGCTGTATTGGGGAGCAAAGACAATTAATGATTTGTACGAATATTCTGCATTAGAGGCTATGAGCCTTACACATCCTAACTTTACTTTCTTCCCAGTTGTCGAACACCCAAATGATGATTGGCTTGGGCATACTGGTTGGGTTCATAAAGCCGCAATTAGAGACATTACTGACTTTTCAGGTAAGCAGGTGTATGCGGCGGGTCGATTTGAAATGTCAGCCACAATAAGGGCTGAATTCTGTTCCATAGGACTTAACAAAACCGAATTATTTGGCGATGCTTATGCGTTCATCTAAATTCTTTTAGGAACCAATAGCTGAGCGAACACGCAGTGGTTGCTCAGCTCATAATTTATTAAAGCATTTGTTTAAAGTTATTTTTAAGGGCCTTTTATGAGTAGTTCATTTTATTCGCGAAAAAAACTAAGTAGCACTTTCGCTTACGGCATGCTGGTTTTTTCGTCTTCATTGTTAGTTCATAGTAATATCGCTCATGCTCAACAAACACCACCGCCTGCCCTCAGCTACACTGACAGTGAACTGTTGCATAATATAGCAAAGGATATATCAGCTGGCAGAATAGAACAGGATATTCGAACTTTAGTGAGCTTTGGTACCCGACATACTCTTTCAGAAACGGAATCCGAAACTCGTGGTATTGGCGCTGCACGACGTTGGATTAAGGAAGAGTTTGACAAAATATCGACCGAATGCGGCGGTTGTTTGGAAGTATTTTTTCAATCTAAGGTCGTCTCTGGGGAGAGTCGTATTCCAAATGCGACCGAAGTTGTTAGTGTTATCGCAATTCAAAAAGGCACAACCGATCCAAATCGCTACGTAATGATGAGTGGTGATATTGACTCACGTGTTAGCGATGTAATGGACAGTGTATCTGATTCGCCAGGTGCTAACGACAATGCGTCAGGTGTTGCCGGCACTATAGAGGCGGCAAGAGTCCTGAGCAAGCACAAATTCGAAGGCAGTATCGTGTACGCCGCACTTGCAGGAGAAGAACAAGGTCTGTTCGGTGGGAAAATATTAGCTGAATATGCAAAAGCCAATAATTGGCGTTTAAAAGCGGTGTTAAACAATGACATGATCGGTAACATCGCGGGAATAAATGGCGTAATAAACAATACAACAGCCCGTATATTCGCAGAAGGAACTCGAAATACCGAAACAACCGACGAGGCCACTTACCGCAGGTTTACAGGTGGAGAAGTTGATAGCCCAAGTAGAAACTTAGCACGCTATATTGATTTAATGGCTGACCGCTATATAGAAAATTTAGATACCATGGTTGTCTATCGGTTAGACCGTTTCAGACGCGGCGGACACCATCGCCCATTCAATGATGTAGGCTACCCTGGCGTGCGTATTATGGAAACCAACGAACATTATCAAAGACAACATCAGGACTTGAGAACTGAAGGCGGCATTGTATATGGTGATACTATCGAAGGCGTTAATTTTGAATATGCCGCTAAACTAACAGCACTTAACGCGGTTTCTCTTGCTGGAATGGCTAACGCGCCAAATCCACCAGCTGATGTCACAATCACTGGTGCCGTTCAGCCTTCAACAACGCTGAGCTGGAAAGCTCATGATGACACATTAACACCACCGAACAATCCGCAATTAAAGGGATACAAGATATATTGGCGGCTAACTGATGCACCACAATGGCAGTATAGCAAGTATGTCGGTAATGTAACTACTGCGACACTTGAGAATGTCGTCATAGATAACTACTTCTTTGGTGTTGCTAGTGTTAGCCAAGATGGCTTTGAAAGCCCCGTGGTATTTCCTGGCGCCGCAGGTGCATTTGGAGAATAGTCCAAAAATGACTGAAAACTCGTACTAACAGGAACTATGTTTTAAAGGTAGTAAAATGAGTAGTAAATTGTCAGTGCGAACGAACAGGTTAACTAACTTAGTTAGCATAATTACTTGCAGCAGCCAAATGAGCCGAAAAATTAAAATGATTAGAAAAAGTGCCTTACTGGTAATCTCAATTGGATTGCTAGCATCAGTCAGTATCCAAGCGCAAACAGTCAACCTTGTTGGCAACAAAGCGGCGACTTATATTGACGAGCATGAGTTACCTGCTCGTCAAATGGACTTAGTTAGAGCCGCGCTAAGTGAAGATTGGGATGCTAATATAACGGCAACCACCCAAGCTTGGTCTGGAAGTGGTTTAAGATCTGGCAAATTTGCTGGCTACATCGATCATTATTCTCTTAATGACACTAAAGACAATTACATTTACTCAAAACCATATCTGCAAATTAATTTGCACGCAGTGTCTCGCTATCAAAGAGCTGAGGACATTGTTCGCCTAGAGCAACTTTACAGAGAGCGGGTTGGGATTGAAAATCGTTTCGCTAATACAGATCAATTACGCGGCGAACGAGACGTTCGTTGGGCTCGCTCACCTTCTTTTTTCGACAACATAGAACAACTAGCAGAAGACCGTGTTGATTTTCTGCTGATCGACAAGGCAATGGCGGATGAGATAAATTTATTGCTCAAAAGCGTCGGTGAGACACCTATTTATGTATCCAAAGCCCCAGTAATAAGTGTGAGTGTATCGTTAGCAATGAATCGCAATTATACCGAATCAGAGGCTGTTATTGCAGCTTTTGATAAGGGAATTAAAAGATTAAAAGCTGATGGTAAATATACTGAGTTACTCAAACAAGACCTCGGTCGAGAGAGTCTTCTTGACCGCCGAATTTATAATAACATGCTGGTTAAATGGTAGTTAAATACTAGGTCGAGTGCGAGTTTTCGAGCATACTCGACCTTTTTTTTAGGTCAAACCACTTTTTATCCATTCAATTTATTATGTTAACTATTTCTGGCGAATTCATTTTAGCTTTAGCAAACAACATAGCACCATCTTGAGCAGGTCGCTGCATCAACTGTACTTCCTGCCCCAACTTTTTTTCTAACAATGCTTGATAACTTTTTGCTAACCCACCAGTCATAAATAAGTCAGATCCGCAGTGAAGAGAATTAGATAATAATATTGAATACAAATAATCTACACCTTGGCTAACCAGTCTACTTGCTGTTGTATTTCCAGCCTGTTGCAGTCGAATAATAACGGGGGCAAGCTGCGCGTAGTCTGAAGCGAGCTTTGATTTGAAATGAGATAGGATGTAGTCAACGCTGATATTGGTATCAACACTCTTGCTTTTGTAATTCATACCTAAGGCTTGTGATATTGCACTACAGAATTGTCGGTCTTGAACCAGATTATCATCACTTTTCAACAATAATTGTATCGCATTCAAGCCTAACCAAGCGCCACTCGCCTCGTCGCCATGAATAAACCCGTGACCGCCATATTGAGTAACCTGCGCGTTATGGTAATGTGCAAACGACGAACCTGTGCCTGTAATTATAATCACGCAATCTCTGCCACTATTAGCGGCTAAGCAACTGGCGTGCAGATCACTCGTCATAAAAAAGTGTCTATAGGGAGAGTTCCATTGTGCCAGATTTTGCTGCGCTTGCTGGGTTTGACCACCAGCACAACCAGCACCAACAGTAAGCAATTTTTTGTCGATCGGCAGTGTCGAGTTGTTGATAGCTAGGTCAATTGCCAAGTTAATTTGCTGCATCGCAGAGACGAAATCGCTAAATACATTAGCGCCACCCGCATTGCCAACACTTATCGTATTTCCGTTGTGATCATACAAGGAAGCCCGGCAATGCGTACCTCCAGCATCTACACCAATAAAGTAGTGCATTACAGAAACTTCCTAGGCACTCTTTTTGAAACACGGGTCATTAACTCATAGCCAATTGTGCCTACATGCTTAGCAATCTCATTAATAGGTAGGTTTTTACCCCAAAGCTCCACTTTGGTGCCAATTTCAACATTTTCAATATGTGTCACATCAAACGTCAACATATCCATTGAAACTCGCCCTACTAACTCCCCCGCAAGCCCATCAAATAAGGCTGGAGTGCCGATGGGCGCATGTCGCGGGTAACCGTCGGCATAGCCTATTGCTACGGTCGCAATGACAGAGGGTTTACTTGCCGTCCACGTTGCTCCGTAACCCACTGACTCACCACTCGCTATTTCTCTTAAAGCGATAACTTCGCTATTTAATTGCATAACTGGTTTAAGGGAAACCAACACTTCATGGTTTTCAAAGGGCGTACTACCATACAAGGAAATCCCCATTCTATTCCATGTATTTGCAGATTCAGGTAACCAGATATTGGCTGCCGAGTTAGCAATAGATAAACAATTATGCCTATCTACCATCACATTCAGAAATTGCTGGATTGCACTTAAAGACGCTTTTTTCTCAGGCTCATCTGCAGTTGCTAGATGGGTTGCAACTACCGTTTTGGGATGAAATATATGCACATAATCTTCGTGCAAACGAGCATAATCTTCAAGCATAAAACCTAAACGATGCATACCCGTATCAAATTTAACCCAATGATGCATATCACTTAGCTCATTGTTTTTTATACGTTTATTTATCCAGTTTAATTGCTGTTCAGCATGTAGCATCCAAACTATATTCAATGTATTGGTGAGCTCACACTCTTGCTCTTGATGTGGACCTTGAAGAACAAGAATGGGCTGTGTTATGCCAGCATCTCTTAATTCAAAGACTTCATCAATAAAAGCAACAGCAAACATATCAACTTGATTTTGCAAGCATTTCGCAACTGCAACAGCGCCATTTCCATAGGCATCGGCCTTCACAACGACGACTTGTTTGCTGTTGGGCGAGCAACGACTCATAGCCATAAAATTATGTTTAAGTGCGTCAAGATCAATTGTTGCGTGGGTATATCTAGCCAAAAATAAGTTTCCTATAAATTAGTATCATGATAATAAACTAGTGAAACTTGTTTTTCATCATGATTAATGGGTTAATGACAAGATAAATCAAACGAGTGCGGGAAAATGCAGGTTTCTCTATTTTTATAGACAGGCATTCCCTTTAAAATAACTATAAGAGCATTATGATTGATCAATTTTCCACACTCGATTGGCTAATTTTCGGAGGCTATGGACTTCTCTTAGTTATAAGTGGTTGGCTATATAATCGCCAAGCTTCAACCTCGAATGATTACTTCCTTGGTGGTAAGGCGATGCCAATGTGGGTAGTTGCTGTATCAGTATTAGCCACTTCACAAAGTGCTGCTACATTTCTCGGGGGTCCCGACCAAGGTTACCGAGGAGATCTAACTTACTTGGCAACCAATATTGCCGGATTCATCGCTGCATTTTTTGTTGCTACCTTTTTACTCCCAAAGTTTTATAAATATAAAGTATTTACCGTTTATGAACTGTTAGCACAACGATTTGGTGAACAGGCAAAGTATCAGGCTGGGACTGTTTATTTGGTGGGCCGCCTCTTTGCAAGCGGTGCCAGACTCTATATGGCAGCCATAGCCATTGCAATGATATTGTTTGGTAATATCGAAGCATCAAGTGTCGTAATTTCAATTGCATTAATCGCAACCATCGGCCTCCTATACACAGTTTATGGTGGTATTCGTACCATAATTTATAGCGATGTTATTCAATGTGTTGTTTATATCTCTGCAGCTATATTAGTCTTGGGTTACCTACTTTATAGTATCCCTAGCGACTTCAGTACGATCATCAATGCATTGCAAGTACCAACCGATGGCTCTCAATCTAAGCTAACTCTCCTCGATTTTTCCCTAGACTTTTCGCCATCCGGTGTTTTTGGGTTTTGGTCTGTAATTACCGGGTTTGTATTGTTAAATATTGCCGCATTCGGCATGGATCAAGACGTGACACAGCGTATGTTAACCTGCAAAGATGCTAAAGAAGCAACCAAAGCTCTCACCTCTTCTATATTGATGGGCATCCCCGTTGTTTTGATTTTCGTCGTTATCGGAATGCTACTCTATATTTATTATCAGCGCCCTGATTTAATGAGTCAGAGTATTGCAAATGGGGATGTGCCGACGCCAGAATTTGTAGGCCAAACAGTAACAATTTTCATGTATTACGTTCTCACCGACTTACCTAATGGAATAAAAGCGGTGGTGACCATTGGCATTATTGCAGCCGCATTGTCCACTTTAAATTCTGGACTTAATTCTATGTCTTCGGTTGCTGTGCAAGATATCTATCGCGGGATTTTACTTAAAAAAGGCAAAACGCTTTCTGAAACACACATGGTCAAAGCAGGCAGAGTTAGTATGATCATTGTTGCGATTGCACTGAGTATAATGGCGGCCTTGTGTTTTTACTGGCAACAACATAGCGATATGCCATTATTGGCTTTTGCACTGAGCGTTATGATTTTCTCTTACAGCGGCTTGCTTGGTGTTTATTTCACAGCCCTCTTTAGCAGTCGTGGTTCACCGCTCTCTATTTTGGCAGCATTAATCATTGGCTTCCTTATCCCCGTGTTAATGCAGCCTTACATAATGGCTTTATATTTACCCAGCGAGTATCAATTTAGTCTTGGATTTTCATGGCAATTAGTGATCGCCACATTTGTTGCTACCGCTGTGTGTTTACTTGGTAACAATAATGTAATGAAAGCTAAAATATGACTACCACAAAGCAAATACTAAATGAATTAAATCACATACCATCAGAGGGTATTAATCCCACTAGCGAACAAATTGACTTGATGACAACGACGGAAGCCTTGCGTTGTATTAATCAGCAAGACAGTCTCGTTGCCGGTGCTGTAGCGCGAGCAATCCCTGAAATCACCCAAGCGGTTAATGCTGCCGTTATATGCTTAAAACAAGGTGGACGCTTAGTATATATTGGTGCTGGGACAAGTGGCAGGCTGGGTATTTTAGACGCAGTTGAATGTAGACCGACCTTTAGTGTACCTAGCAATGTTGTCGTCGGTATTATTGCCGGCGGTGAAACAGCCCTAATAAACGCGGTTGAAGGCGCGGAGGACGATATTGGCGCGGCTCAACAAGATCTCGAAAATATACAATTTAACCAACAAGACATGCTAATTGGTATCGCTGCAAGTGGCCGCACTCCTTACGTTATTGGTGCGCTAAACTATGCAAAATCGATTAATGCCACAACAGCTTGTATTGTTTGCAACCCGAATGCACCTCTTATCGAAATAGCTAAAATTGGTATTTGTGCGAACGTCGGTCCCGAAGTGTTAACCGGCTCGACCAGAATGAAATCGGGTACCGCCCAAAAGCTGATTTTGAATATGATAAGTACTGCCAGCATGATTCAATTAGGTAAAACGTATAAGAATTTAATGGTTGATGTAAATGCAACCAATCAAAAGTTGGTTGCTAGAGCAATACGTATTGTTATGCAGGCGACAGAGTGCGAAGAGCAAGTTGCCGTGGATGCATTGTCAATTGCTAACAATAGTGCAAAGCTTGCTATACTTAAAATTCTCACTAACAGTGACATAATTACATGTGAAAATCTATTAGCCGGCAATGGTGGCTTTCTGCGTAAAGCTTTAGACGCCGTTTAGTTTTAATTCAAGCAGTCGAGAGTGAAGTACCCATCTACACTACTGCGCTCTGATCGCTAGGTTTTTATCGACATATTCGATAAAATTCATTAAATACCCTATAGTAAAATACTACCCTGTAAACTAATGATTTATTGATGGACATACTTTTATCCGACGAGCTTAAAACACTCTATGAACATCGTGTAGCGAACCTAGATAAACAGCAATTAATGCCTGTGGATATTAGTGCAATAATTGACGATTTTGCTAGCTGTGATGGCATAACCAGCACTATTATCGGTCATTCCTTTTGTGGTCAGCCAATCAGTTGCATAAGCATGGGATATGGCCCTAAAAAAGTGCTTATGTGGACTCAAATGCATGGTGACGAGTCAACCGCAACCGCTGCAGTATTAGATATTATTCAGCTTGTTACTACAAAGTTGAACCCACCTTTGAGTGCAAACTGGTTAGAATCACTGACAATACACATAATTCCTATGCTAAATCCGGATGGCGCAGTTGCTGGTACTCGAGAAAATGCCCAAGGTATTGATATCAACCGAGATGCAATCGCATTGCAAACGCCGGAGGGGCAAGCACTAGACGCATTCGTCAAAAAAATTAATCCTGACTTTGCTTTTAATCTGCATGACCAACATGACTACTATCGCTGTGGTAAAGATGGCAAGTCTTCCACTTTGGCATTTCTCGCTCCAGCCTTTGATACTCAAAAAACAATTGATCCTGCTCGACAAAAAGCAATGGCATTGATTGCCCTCATGCAGGCGCGAGCCAGCTCTTTGCTACCCGAGGGTATTGCACGCTATGATGATGAGTTTTCTGCTCGCTCGTTCGGTGATCAAATAGCTCAACTTGGCATAAGCACCATATTAATTGAATCGGGCCACTATCCAAATGCGCATTATCGCCAGGTTGCGCGAACCATGAATGTGTTTGTGTTACTTCACGCATTAACGATGCTTTGCGACGAATCAGATTGGACAACTGATGAAAGACTTAAAAAACTTGAAATAGAATATTGGAAAATCCCCGAAAACCAAGAACATAAACTGTGCGATCTCCTTATCAAAGACTTAGGTTTTGCAGGGAATTCCTATACAACTGACATTGCGATACGTAAAAAATCTCGTTTCGAATCATTTGCCATAATCGCTGATATTGGTGATTTACATGAACAACATGGCCTTAATACTATTGACGCTTTAGGTTATACATACGATCCAGGACGCTCATATTTATTGCAAGAAGCATTATATTTAACCAATGAAAGCTATATTGCTTTACTCAAACAAGGCTTTAGTCACTTTGTAGGGAACGTCGGCTTAATAACGAATGAGTCGGATTATATGGTTATCGAAAACCCCCAGTATTGGCATGACGATAAAAAAGTAATTAAAGGCATCACACCCGCTGGATTCTTGTGCAAAAACGGTGAACTTAAGTATGCTCTAATGATGGGGGGAATATTATCCCTCTAATCCAAAAACCACCTCACTAATATGACATTTATAAACACATCAAGTGTATTCGACTCAAATTGATAATTAGATATTGCATATAAAGTGGACAATCACCCCTAGTTTAAAACAATCGACAGTTTTATCACCTTATAGAGTTGTCTTGTGCACCTTGCCTTGCTAGATTTAGTTAATAAAAAATTACGCTAGGCACGCTCAATCTTTGATGTATATTTACTCATCTGAGTCACTGGCCCAGTTCATATATAAAACACAGATTGATGAACGCAAGACAACGCGTCCAAATAAAAAAAGACGTTTGTAAAGGAAAAAGAATGCCATATTGGACGAGACTAGCTCAAGCTTCCCTTTTAGCTAGTGCTGTTTTTTTAGTAAGTTGCTCGAATACGTCAGATATTGAAGCGATGCCATCCAAAAACTATAGCTATCGAGTCAAGTCTTTAGTAATGCACTTTACTGCTGTCAATTATCAAGAATCAGTTGATGCGCTGGTTGAAGAAGGCAATGTCAGCTCACATTATTTAATTCCTAAAGCCGATGACCCAACCTATCCCTACAATGACATTAAAGTATTTCAATTAGTAGATGAAAACCAAAGGGCGTGGCACGCTGGCATTAGCTATTGGCAAGGTCGCTCAGGACTTAACGATCATAGCATTGGTATTGAAGTGGTTAACACGCCTTTTTGTCAAGAAGATAACCTAAATGATGACCCACTCTCCCCGATTACGCCAAGAATAGTGGGCGCCGAAAAAAATCGTGACTTGTGTGTTTTCCCGGATTTTGAAGAAAAACAAATACAATTATTAATTAAATTAAGTAAAGAGATACTAGCCAGAAATCCAGATATTGAACCTACTGCTGTTGTCGGGCATGCGGATATTGCACCTTCAAGGAAGAATGACCCGGGCCCCAGATTCCCTTGGTATAGATTATATCAAGAGGGAATTGGTGCTTGGTATGACAACCAAAATTTAACCCATCATTGGTTGGCTTTTAATCAGACATTGCCCAGCCTAGCACTCGTTCAAAAAAGCCTAAATGCTTACGGCTACGATCTAGTGCCAACGGGTAGAATGGATCAACAAACCATCGACACCTTGGCTGCGTTTCAAATGCACTTTGTGCCATGGAAAGTTACTGGAGAGGTGGATAATCAGACTGCTGCTGCGATATTCGCTTTAGTGCAAAAGTACTTCCCAGCAAAATATGAGCGATTGAATGAAATTTATCAATCAGAGATATTAACGGCCGAGGCTAACAAGCAACCCGTTGACGACATTACACAACAGTTTCAGTTGTCCAAAGTGTTTACCGAATTGCAGTCCCTGAACGCCGATAATTCTGTCAACAAAGGTATATTTAAAGCTTATAAGGGGAGCGGTGAGCTGATTATTGAAACCAATAACGCTGCATCCGCCGATATATATATTAACGGGATGAAATTGAATTTAGCCGCATTTGAGGCATCTGAGGTGCGGACAGTCTCTATATACAGACGCACCGTCGATGGACTAAATAGCGTGCGCGTTGAAAACATCAGACCGCAAGGAACTAGCATAGCAATTAATATCCCATATCCGACCCTTGATTATGCGGTTGTCTCAAATAACTCGCTATTTGACTCCGTAGACCGGTTGATAAAAGACGAAGTACAAAATGGCTTGTCGGGCGCGGCGATTGCCGTTGTGTACAAAGGTAAAATAATTAAGAGAACGAGTTATGGCTATGCAAAAAGACCCCCTGCAAAAGGCGAATTATTAACACAGTTTGAACCGATGACGCCGGAACATATGTTCGACATTGATTCGAACACAGAGGTATTCGCCACCAGCTTAGCGCTTATGCAGTTGGTGAGTAGGGGCCAAATCGATACATTTAAACCGATTCAGCATTACCTTCCCGAGTATCGAGGCAATGGACGAGAAGTAGTATTAGTGAAAGATTTGCTTTCACATTCGTCGGGTTATGCCAATCACGTTAGTTTTTATCGACCCGATAATAAATATGGTGACTACTTTTATTCTCTAAATAAACTAAAAACGAGTCGCTTGTTACTTACCGCTTTACCTTTTGAATCAATCAGTGGAAGTACGCAGCAATACAGCGCGATTGATTTCATGCTACTAGGCCTTTTGGTAGAGCGAGTCACGGGGATGCCATTGGACCAATACAGTCGAGAGAAAATATACGCGCCAATGGGTCTTAAAAACACCTTATTCAAGCCATTACAAGCAGGTTTCAGCGCAGATGAGTTTGCTGCAACCGAAGTCGAGAGTAACAGCTTAAATGCCTACAACGACTTTCCTAAAGCCCGAGAATACCCGCTACAAGGGGAAGTTCTGGACGCTAATACATTCTATGCAATGCAGGGAGTGTCAGGTCATGCAGGGCTTTTTTCAACTATCGACGACCTAGCCATACTGAGTCAAATGATGCTTAATGGCGGAGGCTATGGTGATGTAAAACTATTTAACCAGCCGACCATAGCGCGCTTTTTGAAACCCGCTGGTCGAGCAAATGGAATCGGCCTAGGCTGGCAACTTCCTGATGAAAGAAACAAAAAAACAATGTTTGGACCTTTTGCCAGTGCCACGGCATTCGGTCACAATAGTAATGGCGGCACTGCGGTGGTTATTGACCCAGCTTATGATCTAGCCATTATTTTATTAACTAATAAACAGCACGCAAAGGGGATGAACACTGAAGGCAATGTTGAATTTCCATCTGATTCTTCTGAAACTAACAAACACGGTCTTATCATTAGCATGATTTATCAAAATTTGATTGAATTTGAAGCACAAAATCTACTTCAAAATAAAAACTAGGAAATAATTTATGGAATGGCTTACTGTCCTCCCACCCGTTATTGCAATTGCTGTTGTTATCTGGAAAAAGGAAGTCATTCTTGCTTTGTTTTTAGCCATATTAAGCTCGGAGTTATTATTAGTAGTAACCGGTACATCGGGGAATGTGTTTATTACGCCTATAAATACTATTGAGCGTATCGTCGAGACGGCGGCCTCTGGTGGTACAACGAGGATACTCATTTTTAGTTTGCTCGTTGGTGCCCTACTTGCTTTTATTCGAGATTCTGGAGGGGTTAGTGCAACCGTTAATAGGCTGATCAGCAGTGGTCTCATTAATTCAAAGAAACGCGTTGGTGGTATCACTATGTTTACTGGCATCGTGATTTTTATTGAATCTAATTTAAGTGTATTAACAGCAGGTATTTTTGCGCGAGGACTATTCGATAAATATAAAATGAGCCGCGCAAGATTGGCATATATCATCGATTCAACATGCGCTCCTATTTGTATTCTCATACTTTTAAATGGTTGGGGAGCATACGTACTAGCGCTAATCAGTACATATGACTTAGGTAAAAACCCGCTTGCTGTATTATGGGGTACCTTACCGTTTAATATCTACGCATGGTTAACCTTAATAGTCGTAGCCTACACCATCTTCTTTGACAAAGTGCACGGCCCAATGAAAGAAGCTGAAAAATCACTGGAGTCAGTAGAAACGGATTTGCACGCGAGTCCAGCGACTAAATCTCGATTTATGCTAGTCCCACTTCTCGTTATGATTATTGGCATGTTTAGCTTCATGTTTATGACGGGCGAAGGTGATATAACTCAAGGAAGTGGAAGCAAATCAGTATTGTATGCTACTTTTTTAGCTTGTATTGTCGCCTACGGTCAACTGCTTTGGCATAAACGTTTTACACATCAGCAGTCTATTAAAATTGGATTCAGTGGGATGGGTGAGCTTCTTCCATTAGTCACCATCGTCTTGCTATCTATTGCTTTAGGTACCAGTCTAAAAGCGCTAGGAACCGGCATATTTGTTTCCGGCTTAGTCGGCGATAACTTACCCCTAATATTGGTCGTCCCAATGTTATTTATTGCTGGCGCGATAATGTCCTTTACAACAGGAACCTCTTGGGGAACCTTCGCCATCCTGATCCCTATAGGAATGCCGCTTGTCGCCACACTGGGCTTGCCACCATCATTAGTGTTGGCGGCTATTTTGGGTGGCGGTATTTTTGGAGATCATTGTTCTCCTATTTCGGATACGACAGCTATTTCATCCCTTGCAGCAGGTTGCGATCTATTAACTCACGTAAAAACTCAGATGCCCTATGCATTATTTGTCGGAGGAGTAACCATCGTGGCATATATATTATTGAGCTTGCAAATACTCTTCTAGGGTTTATAAAGCTCGCGTTTTTCTTATTTCGCAAATATCTGAGAACCGTCTGCAAAGCCTTTGAACTCTAATGCATTGCCCGCAGGGTCGAGTAGAAAGAAGGTCCCTTGTTCACCGACTTTCCCTGCAAACCTAATATAGGGTTCAATCACAAAGGTTTGTTTAGCAGCCACCAGCTTTTGGGCAAGGGCTTTCCATTCATCCATGCTCAAAACGACACCGAAATGAGGTACTGGAACAGATTTCGAATCCACTTCGTTAGGTTCTGGCAATATCGGCATTGTTGCCACGAGGTGAGTGACTAGTTGATGACCAAAAAAATTCCAGTCTATCCACTGTTCAGAACTTCGTCCTTGCTCACAGCCCATAACTGCACCATAAAATGCGTCCGCTTGTGCTAGGTTTGTTACCGGAATGGCTAAATGAAAGGGTGAAGGCATATTTTTATCCTATTAAAACTTTTTGAGTAACATCAATTTAAATTTACTAAAAGGTGCATATCGTATTGCGGCATCAAACTTAAAACTGCGTTTCATAACAGACTTAGTATGGCTAAACGTATCAAACCCGGATTTACCATGATATTGCCCCATTCCACTCGTTCCGACACCACCGAAAGGCAACTCGTGATTTGCCATAAAAATATTTGTGTCATTGATACAGATTGAACCCGCACTAACCTGCTCAATAAATTCAGCTTCAAATTGACTATTAGAGGTAAATACATAAGCGGCTAAGGGCTTTGATTTAGTAGTAATAAAATCGAGCATCTGCTGCTTATTTTTAAATGTCATAATCGGTAAAATCGGGCCGAATATCTCTTCCTTCATCAACGCTGAATTGACTAAAGGTTGAACCACAACAGTGGGCTCTAAGAAGTTATTTTCTAAATCGTGTTTACCGCCATAAATGACATTTTGACCGTCTAAATAATTAATTAAACGAGAACAATGTCGCTGGTTAATTATTCGGCCATAATCTTTATTCTGTGAAGGGTCTTTACCATATTGCTTTTTAATTTCAGCAATCAAGCGTTGACTAAAATCCGCAAGATATTCCTCTTCAATCAGAATATAATCAGGTGCAACGCAAGTTTGCCCCGCGTTCATCCATTTTCCCCACACAATCCGTCTTACACTAACATCTAAGTTAGTATCACCATCAACAACACATGGACTTTTACCACCGAGTTCCAATGTCACAGGAGCTAAATGGCGCGCAGCAGCAGCCATAACGATGCGACCTACTTGCTCTCCGCCCGTATAAAAATACTTATCGAAGGGTTGCGCTAACAATGCTGTAGTTTCGTCCTTGCCGCCTTCAATCACCTTAAAAGCAGCCGTATCAAGATATTTAGGTATTAGCTTAGTCATGAGGGCTGAGGTTGCCTCAGACAACTCTGAGGGCTTAACGACAGCACAATTACCTGCTGCTATAGCAGCAATCAGAGGAGTAATAACTAATTGAAAGGGGTAGTTCCATGCGCCAATAATCAATGCTACGCCGAGCGGTTCGCTAATAGTATAGCTTTTGCCTGGTTGCGTTATCATCGGCGTGCTAATTTTAGCCGGTTTCATCCAAGTCTTAAGGCGTTTTAAATTGCCTTTTATATCAGCTAAAGAATAACCAATTTCGGCTAACCAAGATTCTGTCTCACATTTACCTAAATCAGTATGTAATGCCGAAATAATTGCTTTGCTATTCTCTTCGATTAGCAGTTTCAATGCGTTTAATTGCTCCACTCGCCATTGATAAGACTTAGTTCGGCCTGTAGCGAAGGTTCGTTTCAACCCATCGATATTTGTTGCGTTGGGAGATGGAAAATCAGCTTGATGAAAAGGGGCTGAGACTTCTGACATTGGACACACTCACTATAATTATATGGCTCAATTACATCCTAGCAAAGGCATCGGGTAAAGCAAATAATGTGTACACTTTACCCATCAATTAATGATCTGCTCTTGCAAGCTCACACTTTAGATTCAAATCAATAGAAAAAAAATGCCAACATATGTCAGCATTTTTTTCGACCGAATCACCAATTATATTATACGGCTATCCGTTCAAATGGATTACTCTGCGAATGGATTGCGCAAGACCATGGTGTCTTTGCGATCAGGTCCCGTTGAAATAATATCAATCGAGACACCTGTTAGCTCTTCAAGACGCTTAACGTAGTTTTGAGCAGCAGCAGGGAGGCCGGCATAAGTTGTCACACCGTAAGTGTTGTCAGACCAACCAGGCATGTCTTCATAAACGGGTGTCACTAAGTCATAGCCCTCTGCAGCTAGTGGTGGTATTTTACTAACTTTACCAGCAGCGTCTTTATAACCGATGCAAATACGTAATATTTTTAAACCATCTAAAACATCTAGCTTAGTTAAACATAAACCCGAAATAGAATTTAATTGAACTGCGCGTCGCATAGCAACAGCGTCAAACCATCCCGTGCGACGTTTACGCCCCGTCGTTGCACCAAACTCATGGCCTTTAACGCCAAGATGCTGACCAACTTCACAATCTAGCTCTGTCGGGAAAGGACCCGAACCGACACGAGTAGTGTATGCTTTTACTATACCTAGCACGTAATCGAGATTGAGCGGACCAAAACCTGCGCCAGTGCAAACTCCGCCGACAGTAGTGTTTGATGAAGTTACGTAGGGGTAAGTACCGTGGTCGATATCAAGCAAGGTACCTTGTGCACCTTCAAACATAATCGACTGGTTATTGTGCCTTGCTGTTTCAAGCAAATCAGTTACGTCCACTACCATTGACTTTAATAAATCAGCAACCGAAAGCGCTTGCTCTAAAACCGCATCATAATCAACAGCTTCGACTTTGTAATATTCAGTCAACATAAAGTTATGATAGCTGAGTACTTCTTTTAACTTAATAGCAAAGTCTGCAGGGTTGAAGAGATCACCAACCCGCAAACCGCGGCGCGATACTTTATCTTCGTAAGCTGGACCGATACCGCGCCCTGTGGTGCCTATTGCTTTATTACCGCGCGCCTTCTCTCTTGCCACGTCTAATGCAATGTGAAAAGGCAAAATTAGCGGGCAAGCTTCACTGATCACCAAGCGTTCTTTAACTGGCACGCCACGCGCTTCCAACATTGCCATTTCTGTTAGCAAGGCTTCAGGGCTTAACACAACGCCATTTCCAATAACGCATTTCACGTTTTCACGCAAGATACCTGAGGGAATTAGATGAAGTACGGTTTTTTCGCCGTCAATAACGAGCGTATGCCCAGCATTGTGTCCGCCTTGATAGCGCACAACAAAAGAAGCTTTCTCAGTAAGAAGGTCAACGACTTTCCCCTTTCCTTCGTCACCCCATTGGGTGCCGAGTACTACAACATTTTTAGCCATGAGAGGTATATTTCATAAAATTAGGCGGAGATATTAGCAAAAATATGAGGTAAAAATCACCCAATATTTACTATTTATGTATTCATTATTAAGAAATAAGCACTTATGCCACCGATAACCACCAAAATACCACCCATCCGGCGCAAAGATTCACTGGGCTGCAACGCCATTTGCATCAAAAACTGCTTCCATTTGTCTGGCATCAGCAAAGGCATCAATCCTTCAACAATTAATACAAAACAAATAGCCAAAAGAATACTATCTAACATCTAAACGTCATGCCTAATATAATAAACTGTAAATTTTACGGCGATATTGTGATTTTAGCGGATCGCCATCGGGAAGCGCATTTATCACGTCCAGCGTAATTTTTTTCGCATCACCAAAACCCAATTCTTGTCTTAATACGGATATCAATAACGCTAAGGCTTCTTCAGTGCGATGCCCTTGATGCAATTGCACCGCAAGTTTCACTTTAAGCTCCATATTTTCTGGGTCGGCTTCAAGATCAGTCTGTAATTGTTGTATTTCTGGCGAATCAGCAGCTTGTTCAGACAATTCAATTTTGCCAATAATGGCTTGGTATTTACCGTCTTGATCCGCTAACTTGATTGGTTCAACTAATTTTTTAGCCAATTCGACTTGACCTACCTCAACATAACAATCAGCCATCATTAAACGAATATCAGCACGTTCATTGTTCAATTCAAACGCTTGCTTAGCGAAGCTAAAAGCGTCGCGATAGTTGCCCTGTAAAACTAATTCCATTGCCGACTGCAATAAGCCATCTTCCGCTTTCGGTAAATGTTTATCTAACATTTCACGAATTTTATTTTCTTCTTGAGGACCCGCAAAGCCGTCTAAAGGTTGACCGTCTTTAACAAGAATGACGGTAGGTAAACCTTTTACGCCAAATTGACCAGCAATTTCCTGTTGTTCATCGCAATTCACTCGTGCGTACAATAAATCATGTTGATATTCTGCAGCCATATGCTGAAGCACGGGCGCTAATTCTGCGCAAGGCTCACTCCATGGAGCCCAAAACTGAATCATCACAACCTTGCTTTTTGATTCTTCCAAAATAACATGTTGAAAGTTCTCTAACGTTATATCAATTTGGTTTACATTTACTTCTGGCAGCATAACTTTTTTACTTTCTTATTTTATTCAATACAGTTTATTATTGGGTTTTATTCATAGAAAGCAACCTGTTTTGAGCATACATAGTCCAATTGTTTCTTGGCAATGATGTGCTAATATCAATTTAAATTACACTGGAAGAGGTTGCCCTACATGGAACAAAAATATACGAGCTTTAGTGAATTCTATCCCTATTACTTGTCAGAGCATGCAAACAGCACCTGCCGTCTATTGCATTTCATTGGCTCTTGGCTTGTTCTAGTACTTATTGCTTATGCTGTAATGAAAAGTCATTTCGCTTTGCTCTGGTTCATTCCGGTTATTGGTTATGGGTTTGCTTGGGTAGGACATTTTTTCTATGAGCACAATAAACCGGCTACATTTCAGTATCCATTCTATAGCCTGATGGGCGATTGGGTTATGTTTAAAGATATATTGACTGGCAAAGTATCATTGAAGAATTAGACTGTATTGTCTTGAGTATGACGTGTTGAATATGAAGCTTTGCGATAGTGTTTAAAACACGGCTAGATTGATAACTAGCCGCTTGATTTACTTAGCTTAACTGTTAAAGTTTAGCCTTTTGTTAATCTTAACACTTTACCGTTAACATCGTCCGTTAGGACATAAATACTGCCATCAGGAGCCTGCTTAACATCGCGAACACGCTCATTACGGTCCCTCAGTAGCTCCTCTTGTTCTACTACTTTGTCACCGTCCATTACCATTCTGTTTAGGTATCTAAACTTTAAAGAACCGACAAATAAGTTACCTTTCCACTCAGGGAACTCGTCACCCGTGTAGAAGGCCATTCCGCTTGGAGCGATAGAAGGTGCCCAATAAGTTAGCGGCTGACGCATCGCATCCATTTCAGTAACATCGGTAATTGAACTACCATCGTAATTTACGCCATAGGTAATTGTAGGCCAGCCGTAGTTATCGCCGTTCTCTAAAATATTAACTTCATCACCGCCTTTTGGCCCATGTTCATGAGTCCAAACTTTACCACTAGTGGGATGCAATGCCATTCCTTGCACGTTACGATGACCATAACTGAATATTTCAGGAGCTTTACCGGCTAAAAATGGATTATCCGTTGGCACAGAGCCATCATCGTTTACTCTAACCACAACACCAAAATGATTACTGGTTAGTTGTGCATCATCTTGTTTTGTTCTGTCGCCCAATGAAATGAATAATTTTTTGTCGTTATCAAAAGCAAGTCGGCAACCAAAATGATGAGCTGTATCTACTTTTGGCTTGGCAACAAAAATCTCTTTTACATTTTGCAGTTTATTGCTGACTAACTTACCACGATAAACCTCACTGCCTCTTACGTCGCCGTTAGCTATAGATAAGCAAACATATACCCACTTATTTTCCGCAAAGTCAGGATGCAGAGCCACGCCTAACAATCCACCTTGTCCGACGACTGAGGCTTCAGGCAAACCGCTAATCGGCAAACTTAACTCACCACCTTTTGAAAGTAAGCGCAAACCACCAGCACGTTCAGTTAACAATGCATCGCCGTTGCTCATGAAAGCGATACTCCAGGGATTTTTCAATCCACTAGCAAGCTCTTCAACTTTAATTTCAGTAGCAACAGCAAAAGGTGAAATAGCAGTAAAAATTGTCGCGGTAATCAGCGTTCTAAACATAAATCTTATCTCGTTTTAAATAAAGCTGAATGATACAAACATAGTGTATCGATTCAGCACATTCAACCGGCTCAATCGCAGTTCACGATGAGCTATATTTTTAATTAATTTGTAATTTTAAAGAGTTGCTCGCAGCATCCAAGCGGTCTTTTCATGCGCTCGCATACGATCGCCAATTAAAGATGCACTTGATTCATCATCAGCCTGCTGAGCAATTTTTAACACAGCTCTAGAAGTACGAACTACCGTTTCATGCGCTTGCATTAAAATATTAACCATCTCAGTAGCTTCCGGCACACCGTCAACTTCTTTAACACTGCTTAATTCAGCAAAGGCTCTGTAAGTAGCTGGTGCAGCAAAACCTAGCGTTCTAATTCTTTCTGCGATTTCATCTACCGCCAGCGCGAGTTCAGTATAATGTTCCTCAAACATCAAATGTAATTCACGAAATTGTGAACCTGTTACATTCCAATGAAAGTTGTGCGTTTGCAAGTACAGAGTGTATGAGTCCGCTAACAACTTTTTTAAACCTTGAGCGATTTCTTCTCTGCTAACTTCGCTTATACCTATATCTATTTGACTCATTTCATTTTCTCCAATGTTGTTCATATTTATCGAGCATCTTTTACTTCAATCGGAACTCGCATTACTTTGTTTTTTTCGAATATCAAAGACAACACAAAGTTCTCACCTCTCGACAGCGGCTTTTCGAGATCTACTAGCATAATGTGCTTCCCACCAGTCAAGAATTCAAGGCTCGAGCCTGCAGAAATTTCAAAACCATCCTCAGCTTCGCGCATCAGCATCATTTCATCTTGCATTAATATTTCATGCAACTGAGCATCACTTGCAACAGAAGGATCAACGCTGACAGATAAGAGCTTGATGTCGTTTTTACTTTGGTTGTCTATACTCAAATAAACTGCACCTGTTTTGGCTAACGCAAACGTTGCTCGTGCCCAGGCATTCTCGACCGTGACTTTGCCTTTTGCCTGTTCGTGTTCGTGTTCGTGTGCACAGAGGTTGGCTGAGTTAGCTAGTAAAATCACGCTAATAAAAAAAGCAAATAATATTTTATTGAACTGAAACATGAGGACATCCTTTTAATATCAGTTATTTTAGTATTGAAAATAACACCTACAGCACACATAATCTGACAATGTGAGCTTATTTTTTGTGTTAATGCTTGCAAGCTATTGTAACGAGCAGCCTTATAGCAAAATAGCATGTGTAATTAACAACAATGATAGCACCCAAATTGCATTCCTCCCGTATTCCGTATGCATACGATAAGGGACTGCAAGACCACAATAGGATTTAATATGACAGATTTAGCAAAAAAGACCATCCTGATGGTGATTACATCACATGATAAGTTGGGCATCACGTTAGAAAAAACGGGTTTCTGGGTTGAAGAATTTGCAGCACCGTATTACGTTTTCAAAAAGGCAGGATTCAATATTATTTTAGCGAGCCCATCAGGCGGCCAGCCCCCTATAGACCCAAAGAGTGAGCTCGCTGACTTTCAAACTGAACATACTAGAAAGTTCAACAAAGATGAAAAAGCAAAAGTAAAACTCGCCAATACTATAAAACTTAGCGACATTGACTTTGACCAAGTGGACGCCATTTTTTACCCGGGTGGCCATGGGCCACTTTGGGATTTAGTCGACAACCAAGATTCAATTTCATTGATTGAGAGCTCAATTAAATATAAACAGCCGATTGCGGCTGTTTGTCACGCCAGCGCTGTGTTGTTAAATGCGAAAAATCAGCAAGGAGAGTCAGTCGTTAAAGGAAAAATGGTAACCGGTTTCAGTAACAGTGAAGAAGAGGCTGTTGAGCTTTCTCTAGTTGTCCCGTTCTTATTAGAGGATGCGCTGCAAGCAAAAGGCGGTATTTACCAAAAAGGCGATGATTGGGCTTCATTTGTGATTGAAGATGGTTTAATTATTACAGGACAAAACCCCGCTAGCTCAGTAGCCGCGGCAGAAAAATTAGTGAGCAGGTTAAACGCATAAGTCCCTCTACTTTGCCCAGACATATATTATGTTCATGCTCGGCGTAGTGGTTTGAAGCGCCCAGCACATTGCATAGATCAGCTATAGCGTCTATGCTTTCTGCATTCTAGAACGAGTCTTTAACTAGCACTTTCTAACAGGCAAACACTATGATCGAGTTTTCATTAAACGGTAAAAAAATCACATCCGATGCCGAGGCCGATACACCCTTGTTGTGGGTCATTCGCGACGAATTCGGTTTGAAAGGCACTAAGTTTGGCTGCGGTATAGCTATGTGTGGCGCATGCACAGTGCATTTAAACGGCTCGCCCGTGCGTTCGTGTTCGCTTCCTATTAGCGTTGTCGCTAACGCTGACATCCGCACAATTGAAGGTCTGGAAGACCAACATCCATTGCAAAAAGCGTGGATCGAGCATCAAGTGCCACAATGTGGCTACTGCCAGTCAGGGCAAATTATGCAAGCATCTGCGTTGCTCGCAACCAACGCAAACCCAAGCGAAGATGAAATCGTTGCTTATATGAGCGGTAACTTATGTCGCTGTATGACCTATTCACGAATAAAAGCAGCCATTCAAGATGTCGCAACACAATCAGACTCAGTGGTTCAGATTTACAACCCGAAGACAGAAGCACAACGCACTCAGGGAGTAAGTTAAGATGACCAAATTTAGCAAAGACGCCTTCGAACAAAGTCGCCGCAGTTTTTTAATTGGCTCAATTGGTGGTGGCTTAATGATGGCATTTGCCCCTAACATCAGCGCACTGGAAGTTGCCTCCGGGGGCGCAGTAAAACAGCTTAAAGATAAGTTATTTAGCCCGACAGTGTGGTTTGAAATTGATACCAATGGGATGATTTTGGTCAATATAGCGCGCGCGGAAATGGGCCAACATGTGGGTACAGCGATTGCCCGTATTGTTGCTGACGAACTAGGCGCCGATTGGCAGAATGTCGAAATTAAGCATGTTGATACTGACCCTAAATGGGGCTATATGGTGACGGGTGGCTCTTGGTCGATATTTCAAACATATGTACCTATGTCTCAAGCTGGCGCCGCAGGGAGAACTGCGCTAATTGAGGCTGGAGCCAGATTACTCGGCGTCAATCCTCAAGACTGTAAGACAGAAAACAGTATGGTAGTAGCAGGCAGTAAATCAGTTGGTTTTGGAGAAGTAGTCAAAGACGGCAAAATAGACCGCGTGTTTAGCGCGGATGAATTGGCACAATTTCAACCAAAGAATCCCGCAACCCGTCAATTAATATCCAAGCCTAGCAAAGCGTTAGACATTCCCGCTAAAACCAATGGTAGTGCGAAATACGGAATCGATGTTGAACTAGAAAACATGGTTTATGCACGTCCTATAATACCGCCGACTCGTCATGGCAGTGTAGTCAAAAGTGTAGACGACAGTGCTGCGAAGAAAGTAAAAGGCTATCAAGGTTATCAAATACTCAAAGATCCTAGCGACACAGTGCAAGGTTGGGTAAGCGTATTAGCCGACAGTTATTACGGCGCCGTTAAAGCAGGTAACGCGCTTCAGGTTGAGTACGACCTAGGCGAAACAGCTAATGTTAGCGAGCAAGATATTATCGCCATAGGTGAGACGCTTGCTAAAGATAAGACATCAGGCACTTTAGTAGTTGACGAAGGTGATGTAACAAAGGTTGCAGAATCTGCAAAAACATCCCTTGAGTCCATATATCGGACTTCGTCTGTATTACATTTTGCACTTGAGCCTGTTAATGCCGCGGTAGAGATCATCGACGGAGTGTGTCACGTGCATTGCGGTAATCAGTGGCAATCATTATTTTTACCTGTGGTTGCCAAGGCGATGGGTATGGCTGAAGACAAAATTATTATTCATCAGTATTATTTAGGTGGCGGTTTCGGTCGTCGCTTAATGGGCGATTACATGATACCTGCGGCCTTAACTGCTCAGGCTATCGGTAAGCCAGTTAAACTTGTATTCACACGTGAAGATGACTCGCGTTTTGATTCTGTGCGCTCGCCTTCTGTACAACAGATGAGTGCTTATTGGGACGCTGACGGAAAGTTGCTAGGTATTGAACATGGCGCAGCGGCAGGTTGGCCTACCTTGGCAGTAGCACCAGGATTTATGCCTGAGGGCGTCGATAAAAATGGCAAGTATGACCCGTTTTCGATTTCCGGTGCTAACCATTGGTACACACTAGAAAATCATAGAGTGCGTGCGATTAACAATCCGCTAGCACAAAAAACCTTCGTTCCCGGTTTCTTAAGAGCTGTAGGCCCGGGTTGGACAGGCTGGGCAGTTGAGTCTTTTATGGACGAAATAGCACATAAGCAAAATGTTGATCCAATCGATTTTCGCTTATCTCTGCTCGATGCTAGCGGCAAAAATGCGGGTGTATCACCAGTTTCTGTTGGCGGCGCGAGACGTTTAGCCAAGGTCTTAACAGAAATCCGTGAGAAAGCTGACTGGGGTCGTACGCTGCCGAAAAATCAAGGATTGGGCATTGCAATTTCAGCTGGACAAGAACGCGATATGCCAACTTGGGGAGCCTGCGTTGCTCACGTTGAAGTCGACCCAGAGACAGGTGCAGTGAAGGTACACAAATTGACAGGCCTTTTAGATTGCGGAACGGTAGTGCATCCCGACGGCGCATTATCTCAAACCGAAGGGTCTATGCTGTGGGGGATGAGCTTAGCCTTATTTGAAGGTACTGCTTTTGAAAAAGGTCAAGTAAAAGACAATAATCTAAATACCTACACGCCGCTTAGAATGAATAACCTACCTATATTGGATATCAATTTTGTGCAAAACACAGAATTTCCAACTGGGCTAGGTGAGCCAGGCTTGATTGCAGTGGCACCTGCGATTGCAAATGCAATCTTTAATGCCGTAGGTGCAAGAGTCAGAGACTTACCTATTCGTCCTGAAGCTATATTAGCCGCCATGCCGAGCTAAGCTTTTTAGTGGCGTTTTATCCATAAGGGTAAGCGTCACAAACATCATTTATTTAAACGAGTTAGCTAACACCTTGGCAGCATTAACACCACCAACTTATTTAAAAGGAATCTGATTTTAAAACCAGATTCCTTTTAGTGATACATTTTTTTAAAGAATTCACCATGAAAAACCTATTTTTAGCTGTAACCTACAGTATCTTATTACTCAGCGCTGCGGTTGCATTTGCTGATAATAGTGACCTGAACACCGTAGCTACTTTCGAAGCACAACAACCACCAGGCAACATTACTATTACCCCATCAGGCAGAAAATTTTATCAATACATGAATTTTATGGGCAAAAGCAAAAAATCATGGCGCTTTTGAGTGACGGCACGACAATTCCATACCCGAATAAAGAGTGGGCTTGCGCGAACAATAAAGGTAAAGATTTTTATGGTGTGCTAGGAATTAATGTATCCGCCGAAGGTGTTTTATGGATGCTCGATACATCAGGTCCGGATCATGCAGGCCGATTAGTAAGTTGGGATACTAATAACGAGCAGTTGTATAAAATTATTTATTTATCGAAGTCAACTATTACTGACACCTCATTTTTAAACGAATTAGTCATTGATAATAAACATGGGCATATCTACATAGCCGATACGGCACAGAGTAACCAAGCCGCAATTATTAGCGTAAATATTAAAAGCGGTGCAGCGTTATGGCACAAATCCAATTTCTGATGGCATTATTGTCGATGGTGGAGGTAACGTATATGTAACGGATATTACTAACGGTGCTATTGGTGTAGTGAAGCCAAGTGGCAATTATGAAATTTTATTTACGGATGAGCGCCTTGTGTGGCCTGATGGTTTTAGTTATGGAGCCGATCATAAAACTTACGTCACTGTTAATAAACTTCACCGCTCCCCACCTCTCAATAATGGTGAAGACGCCAGCCAAGGTAAATTTAGTGTACTTTCCTTTACCCCCTTAGTGAAAGGCAAAGTAGCCCGTTAAAGTTAACCAACCTATAGATAAAAAAAGCCCTAACCGAGGTTAGGGCTTGAATGAATGGTGCCGACTACCGGAATCGAACTGGTGACCTACTGATTACAAGTCAGTTGCTCTACCAACTGAGCTAAGTCGGCACACTAAACCTAGGCCCATTCAGGTACATGGGCGATGCGTATTCTATGGATACAGCGTTGATTGTCAAGCCAATATTACTAATTTCAGCTTTTTTCCAAACGTATTGCTTCACCTTCCAATTTTGGAAAATGCTCAACCGGTACGAACTCCATTAGTTGCTTCAGTTTCGCACCCAAATTAGCATGTGAACTTGCAATAACATTGATATGGCCCATCTTACGCTTAATCCGAACTTCTTTGCCGTACCAATGCAAATGAGTATTGGGAATACCGATTAAGTCGCGGTTAATTGTCGAGCAGCCTATTACATTAACCATTGCACTTACGCCAATAAGCTCGGTACTGCCCAATGGCAAGCCCAGAACAGCTCTAATATGTTGTTCAAATTGACTTGTAGCACAACCTTGTTGAGTCCAATGACCGGAGTTATGCACACGCGGGGCTATTTCGTTAACGTATAGCTCGTCACCACACTGAAACAATTCAACCGCTAACACGCCAACATAGTCCATTGACGTTGCTAGCGTTTCAAAAATATTATTGGCTTTTTGCTGCAAAGCATCGGTGAGCTTAGTGATAGGCGCAACTGACACATGCAACTGTCCTTCGTGGTGTAAATTTTCAGCTAGACTAAAACAAGCGACTTGTCCGTCTTTACTTCTCGCACCGACTAAGGATATTTCACGGTCAAATTGCATCATTCTTTCGGCAATCAACGGAACTTTTTCTAAGTCGAGTAATGAAAATTCTTCACGTAGAGGCGCTAATTCTGAGGCTGAGGCGATCCGCCACTGGCCATAGCCATCATAACCATCGCGACTTGCTTTAAAGATGACTTTCTCGCCCAAGCGAGCAACGACATCACGCAGTTGGTCGACATGGCTAATAATCAAATATTCGCAGTTAGGGATATTATTCTTGCTCAGGAGCGCTTTTTCTCTGACGCGATCCCCACCAGCTAAAATAGAAGCCATATTAGGGAATAGTTTACCGCTTTTTTGCGCATCTAATAATAGGTGTTCAGGCACGTGCTCAAATTCAACGGTGATCGCATTTGCGTCTTGTATCGCATCACACAACGAAACCCCAGTTGCTTTTTTTGAAAGCGGATTAACCACCGTTTCGGTAACAACATCAACGGCACTCACAATTATACCGAGCGATGCAGCAGCCAAATACATCATTTGTGCAAGTTGCCCAGAACCGTAAACTAAAACTCTCAAACGTCTAATTCCAAGGTTTGGTTATTCGCAACAGTGTCAGTTTGTTTTTGTCTAAATGCAATAATCGCAGCTCTCACTGTCGGCTCTTGCAAAGCAATAACCTGAGCAGCGAGCAACCCCGCATTAGCAGCACCTGCCTCGCCAATAGCAAGCGTTCCGACTGCAACACCTTTAGGCATTTGAACGATAGAAAGGAGTGAATCTAAACCGTTGAGTTGACTAGACCGAACAGGACAACCAAAAACAGGGAGATGGGTGTGAGCTGCAATCATACCAGGTAAGTGAGCTGCGCCACCGGCACCAGCAATAATCACTTGCACACCTTTATCTGCTGCATTTTCAGCAAATTCGACTAATAAATTTGGGGTACGATGAGCTGAAACAACCTTTGCTTCATATGAAACACCTAGCTCTTTTAGCATAAGTGCTGCTTTTTGCATTGTAGGCCAATCGGATTTTGAACCCATTATAATTGCAACTTGCGCCATTTTAATCACCACTTCAATCGGTTAGGGCTATCAAATCAATTTGATATTTTTTCTAGCCATTAAAAAAGCACGATATTATACGCAATATCGTGCTTTTTTATATAAAAACTTTCTGCTTATTTTGCGCTGTTCATATAATCTAGCGTCATGTTAGTTAGTAGCTTAACGCCTAACTTCATGCCGCTGTCATCTACAAAGAATTCGGGAGTGTGGTGAGCCGGAGAATCTTCCTCAGATACGTCCAATGGCTTACCACCGACCCACAAATAAACGCCAGGTACTTCTTGTTGGAAGAAGGAAAAATCTTCAGCACCCGTCGCCGCTTTTGAGTTGATCACGTTTTCTTGACCAGCGGTGCGCACTAACGTAGGCAATACTTGGTCCATAAGCGCATGGTCATTAAATGTAATTGGATAGCTATAATCCAACGGTAGTATTACTTCAACCTCTGCTCTCATGCTATCAGCAATACCTTTAGCTTTACGCGGTATTGCTTCGTACATGTGTTCACGAGCTTCTTTGCTTAATGTACGAATAGTGCCAACTAAAACAACCTCATTTGGGATGATATTCGAACGATTTCCACCGTGAATAGAGCCAATAGTCACTACTGCTGCATCATCAACCAACTTAATTTCTCTGCTAACAACGGTTTGCAGTGCCATGATGATTTGAGCAGCGGTGGTGATTGGATCTACACTCTTCCAAGGATATGCGCCATGAGCCTGCTTTCCTCTAACAATAATTTTAAATGGGTCAACAGCTGCCATAATGCCACCGTGTTTATATAACACTTTGCCCACATCTGTGTTCGCGTTTATGTGCAGACCAAAAATCACATCGACATCAGGATTCTTTAGTACACCCTCTTGCACCATCATCTCAGCTCCGCCTTTCTCTCCTGCTGGAGCCCCCTCTTCGGCTGGCTGAAAGATGAATTTAACTTTACCGCGTAATTCTCCCTTCATTTCGGTTAGAATTTTTGCCGCTCCCATTAGCATCGCCATGTGAGTATCATGCCCACAAGCATGCATAACCGGTACTTCATTTCCCTCTAACATACCTTTTACCGTAGATTTAAAGGGTAAATTGTTCTGCTCTGGCACTGGTAAACCGTCCATATCAGCTCGCAGTGCTACTGTAGGCCCAGGTTTTCCTGAATCTAAAACGGCAACAACACCTGTGTAAGCAACGCCTGTGGTGACGTCTAATCCTAATCCACGCAAATATTTTTCAACATATTTTGCAGTCTCAAACTCCCGATTGGATAATTCTGGGTTTTGGTGCAAATGATGACGCCACTTGATCACATCAGCCTCAATTTTATCAGCCATCATGGCCACAGTGTCATTTTGTTGAGCACTTGCAATACTAGAAAGCGCAGTTAACGAGATGGCAGTAAATAAAGGGAGTAAGCGTTTCATATATATGGTCTACCTTGGTTTTTATTATTGTTTGATAGCGCGATTTAGCTCAGCGCATCTATCTTGCGCGAATTACGTAACAAAACATTAGCGTAAAATAGACAAAATTACGAGCATTACGACTATGCAGACATTAAATTATGATTTTTATTTATATTCCAATTATATCTATAGCCACTTGCAACGAAAGACCTCAGTTAACAGTGGCGTGATCGAACATAAAGGGGGAAGCAAAGTCATTATGACTCTCTAGTTTATCTAGCAACACTTTTCATTAGGCAAAAAAAACCGCAACATCAAACTATCGCGGTTTAAATCGAATACAAGTTAATGAGTGGTATTAACTTTCGCTAGAATAAACTAACTTTTCTGGCGTTTCATTGATTCAAAAAATTCATCATTTGTTTTTGTCATCGCTAAACGCCCGATTAGGAACTCTATTGCGTCTATTTCACTCATTTCATGGACAATTTTACGCAGTATCCACATCTTTTGTAATTCATCTTTGGACGTTAATAATTCTTCGCGACGAGTACCGGAACGGTTTAAGTCAATCGCAGGGAATACACGCTTTTCAGCAATCTTGCGATTTAGATGTAATTCCATGTTACCCGTGCCTTTAAATTCTTCGTAGATTACTTCATCCATCTTAGAACCAGTATCGATTAACGCTGTTGCAATAATAGTTAAACTGCCACCTTCCTCAACATTTCGAGCTGCACCAAAGAATCGTTTTGGTTTGTGCAATGCATTCGCATCAACACCACCGGTAAGTACTTTACCTGACGATGGAATAACCGTGTTATAAGCGCGCGCTAGACGCGTAAGAGAATCAAGCAGAATCACTACGTCTTTTTTATGTTCAACTAAGCGTTTGGCCTTCTCAATAACCATCTCAGCAACCTGAACATGGCGACTTGCTGGTTCATCAAAAGTTGAAGCGATAACTTCACCTTGTACCAAACGCTGCATCTCAGTTACTTCTTCTGGACGCTCATCAATTAGCAAAACCATTAACTGCGCTTCTGGATGATTAGCTGCAATTGATTGGGCTATATTTTGTAGTAAAAGTGTTTTACCAGCCTTTGGCGGCGCAACAATTAGACCACGCTGACCACGCCCAATCGGCGATGCCAAATCGAGTACGCGTGCAGTAATATCTTCAGTACTGCCATTTCCGCGCTCTAGTCTAAAACGTTCATTGGCATGTAAAGGAGTTAAGTTTTCGAAAAGGATTTTGTTGCGAGAATTTTCAGGTTTGTCAAAGTTTACTTCACGTATTTTAAGTAATGCAAAATAACGCTCGCTGTCTTTTGGCGGTCGAATCTTCCCTGCAATGGTGTCACCAGTGCGCAAGTTAAAGCGTCGAATTTGACTCGGCGATACATAAATATCATCGGGGCCTGCTAAATACGAACAATCACCGGATCGCAGAAAACCAAAGCCATCTTGAAGTATTTCAAGAACGCCGCCGCCAAAAATGTCTTCGCCGCCTTTTGCATGGGATTTTAATATTGAAAATATAATATCTTGTTTTCTGGCACGAGCCAGATTTTCTAACCCCATCTCTTCAGATAAGGCTACGAGTTCACTAATGGGTTTGTCTTTTAATTCGGTTAAATTCATATTGGTAGGTCTTTATGTTTAGGCTGCGTAATGAAGCACAAATTATTTGTTCTTTTTAACTATGCCCTATCAAAAGTAGTCTCTGGTTAAGTAGTCAATAATTGAAGTTTGATTTTATGTTTTCTTTCAATGCTATTATGTATATTGTCTGGCCCTCACCGATAGCAACGTAGCGTTGATATGAGCTAGATTCAGTAATGTATACACGTTACTATTAGCAATTTTTAATTTGCAGCTACCTAAACGTTAATAGCACAGTAATAGCTGGCACTGAAGGAATATAAAAATGGTTGTGTTCGGATGAACAGGAAATAATGTAGCACTAAATAAAGTTATCGTCCAGTTTTACAAAAAAATAACTTTTAAATAAAAAAGGCCACAAATTTGATAGCCTTTTTTACTTATTCAACGGTCATAAATACCAAACAATAAATTAGATGTTTTCGTTTAAAAATTCAACCAGTTGAGTTTTTGATAGCGCGCCTACCTTGGTTGCTGCTACTGCACCGTTTTTGAAGAGCAATAATGTCGGGATGCCGCGAATACCATATTTAGGTGGTGTATCGTTATTTTCATCGACATTAAGCTTACCAACTGTTACCTTTCCCTCAAACTCGTCGGCAATCTCAGATAAGATTGGGGCGATCATTTTACAAGGGCCGCACCATTCTGCCCAGAAATCAACTAAAACAGGACCGTTAGCATTGATTACATCTGCTTCGAATTTTTCGTCACTCAACGAGATAATTTTGTCGCTCATTCTTTTCTCCAAATTTGGTCATTCGCTGAGATTTTCAGCCTTGCCCTATAGTGTTAATAGAAATTGTAGTTAATGCAAGCAATGATAAGCTATAAGCTATGCCACAAACACATTTAACAGATACATCTTTTTCCGATCTTCCGATCCATCCGCTAATTTTAAAAGCGCTTGAGGAAGCCAATTTCACAAAATGCACACCGATTCAGTCAATGGCTGTTCCTCAACTTCTCGAAGGAAACGACATTGCAGGTCAGGCACAAACAGGGACGGGCAAAACTATTGCTTTTTTGGTGGCGACTTTTCACCACCTACTAAATAACCCGAAGCCTGACAACGAGCCTAATAAACCGAGTCCAAGAGCCATCATTATGGCACCGACCCGTGAGCTTGCTGTGCAAATCTATAACGATGCGGAACTGCTTAGTAAGCACTCCGGACTGTCACTTGGTTTGATATATGGGGGTGAAGGTTACGAAAGTCAACGGGATCGATTAACAAAAGGCGTCGATATTGTTATTGGCACCACTGGTCGTATCATCGATTATTACAAACAAGATATTTTTTCTTTAAAAAATATACAAGTAGCAGTGCTTGATGAAGCCGATCGTATGTTTGATTTAGGTTTCATAAAAGATATTCGGTATTTGTTCAGGCGCATGCCTGAACCGACTCAACGCTTGAGTATGTTATTTTCTGCTACCTTAAGTTTCCGCGTTCAAGAACTTGCTTATGAACACATGAATAATCCAACGCATGTGCAAATCGAGCCCGAAAAGAAAACGGCAACAAGGGTGTCTGAAGAATTATTTTATCCATCAGATAAAGATAAGCCGCTACTGTTATTAACACTGTTTGAAAACGAGTGGCCAGACAAAGCTATCGTCTTTGCCAACACCAAATTTGGATGCGAAACGGTCTCCGCTTGGTTGCAAGCTGACGGCCACAGAGTCGGTATGCTCAGTGGAGACGTACCGCAAAAGAAACGTTTGAGTATTCTTGAGGACTTCACCAGTGGTGCAATAGATATATTGGTAGCTACGGACGTTGCGGCCCGTGGATTACACATTCCAAAAGTCACCCATGTGTTCAACTATGACTTGCCCGATGACGCCGAAGATTACGTTCACCGAATTGGCCGCACTGGTCGTGCAGGCGAAAGTGGCATTGCGATTAGTTTCGCTTGCGAAAAATATGCATTGAACTTACCTGCTATTGAAATGTATATTGAACATCAAATTACAGTAACTGACTACGATCCAAATCAGTTGCTGAAAGACGTAAAAGCGCCGGTATTCCATCGTAAGCCAAGAGGCAGGACCGATGGTCGACCGGGTAATCGCGGTGGTCGTAATGGCGGGCAACGTCCAAGTGGCCCAAAAAGGAACCACCAAGGAAGAAACTAGAGGTAGTGAACTTTGATTCAAGAGTTACCTAACACTGTTATTCAGGACGAATATTACGCTGCCGTTGATTTAGGCTCCAACAGCTTTCACATGGTAATAGTGAGAGTACTCAGCGGTAGCGTTCAAATAGTCAGTAAAAATAAGCGTAAAGTAAGGCTCGCTGCAGGTCTCGATGGTGATTACAAGCTATCCGAAGAGAGCATTCAGCGCGGCCTTGACTGTTTAAAGACCTTCCGCGAGCAACTAGACGACCTACCCAAGGCAAATATCAAAGTTGTTGCTACGGCAACATTGCGTATGGCAACTAACTCAAGCGATTTTGTCACTCGTGGCGAACGCATTCTTAACCAAAAAATCAATATAATATCGGGTGAGGAAGAAGCCCGCCAAATCTACTTGGGTGTTGCTTACACATCTGCAAATCAAGGTAATACATTGGTTGTTGATATTGGCGGTGCAAGTACAGAAGTTATTGTTGGCCGCGACATGCAGCCGCTCCACTTAAATAGCGTGGATATGGGCTGTGTCACTTTCATGGAAAGATATTTTGAGGGTGGCATAATCAATGAAGAAAATTTTGACAATGCACTCGCTGCCGCTGAAGAAATGCTAGCTCCTTACGCATCTACTTTTAAATGTTTCGATTGGCAGCAATGTTTAGGTGCCTCTGGCACACCCCAAGCTGTCGTTAGTATATTGGTTAAACAAGGCATTAACGATGCTATCCGCTTAGACTATTTGTACCAATTACGTGACCAAGCTATTGCTTGTAAAAATATTGAGAGCTTAAAGATTGATGGACTCGCCGACTCACGCAGGCTCATTTTCCCGAGTGGGTTGGCCATTTTAATGGCACTATTTAAGCAATTGAATTTAAAAAACATGCAAATTTCAGGAGGTGCACTGAGGGAAGGTATTATTTACGGCATGTTGGATAATTATCAAAGAGCTGATCGCAGAACCCAAGGTATTAACCAGCTGGTTTCGCGCTTTCACATAGATACAGCGCAAAGTGACCGGGTACGCAAAGTAGCGATGGGATTAAGTCGTCAGATGTGCGAACAAAGTAAATTTTGTGACTTTGACACTGAAGCACTTATTTCCTCGGCCGCTGCGCTGCACGAACTAGGCCTACACATCGGTTATAAAAAGTTTCATGAACATGGTGCATATATATTAACGCATGTTGAATTGACCGGATTTACTAGTCTTCAACGCATGTTTATTAGAGATTTGGTTGGCATGCATCGTCAAGAAATTGATTTGATGGTGTTTAACAACTATCAGGAAGAGTTTAAAGAGATGCTCATCAACGCTCTGCGTATTGTCAGAATTTCCGTAATTTTGTGTACTCGCAGACGAGATAATACAGTTGGTAATGCTAAGCTTACGGTGTCTGGCGACGATTGGCATTTACATTTTGAAGAAGGAATTTTACCCTCTTCGCCTCTCGTACATGCCGAACTTATTCATGAGACTTGGTTGCAACACAAAGCTGGCTGGAAACTAATTTGTGAATAGCGCTTTGTTTTGCGTTACTCACCGTTGATTAATTGTTCAAGAATCAATTGTTACTGTTAACTGGCGTAAGTGCTGGTATGTCATCCAAAAATTAACAGTTAGTAGCACATTTATAAAAACGTGCTACCACTGCATCTAGTTATTATTGATTACTCAATCGCTTACCAAACGAAATTGCATACGCTGGTGAGCGCATTCTTAAGATAGGATCTGCGCTTGGTGTAAATCCGGCAGACATCATATTTGGGTCAAAGTTAGTATTCTTACAGGCATCACCGCCATTCGCTGTTACCGTAACCGTGCCTAATGCAATTTGAGGACGCGACTCTGGCCACTGCTGTGACGGATCGATTTCGCTATCTTCGGCTTCGCCTAAACTTGCCATAATTGTGAAGCTTACAATACCTTCTTTGAGTTGCTTTGCAAAAGTATCAACTAGGAATTCCTCAGGCATTTTCGCAGCTTCGTCTTTATCTAAAGTTTTGACACCTAAACTTGGCTGAATATCCCATCGAAATTTCGTTTTCTCACCACTAGCTTGGTTGAAATAAAACGTATGCAGACCAAAAAAGCCAGTATTTGCCCAAGAAGCAGGTGTTTGAGCTTGTTGATTCCACATCGCATTTGCCTGCACTGAAGGGTTTGCCTTGATGAAAGCCATCGTTTTAGCTAGGTCCGTTTTACCATTTTCATCGGGTAGCATTGTAGATAAGAAACCAAAAAATGTTTCTGGGTCTTTACCTGCAAATACAGGAAAGTTATTTCCAGTAAATGTGTGGAATGAGCCATTGGGTAATTTAATTTGCATGCCTAAACCACGAGTCCCAGGGGCTCTTTCATCACTATTTGGGTTTGCACCACCGAGAGAAAATCGCATGGAAACTGGTAAGTCGCCATTTGCCAATAAAGCAGCACCTTTAAAATGTTCGTTAGGAGCAGGTACAAAAGTCCCGGATGCACACATCCCTTTTGCATGCGCTTTTCTGAACCCAGGATGTTTGCCACCTAGTTTTTCAAAAATATCAACTACGTCTGTTGCCTGAACTTCTTTGTCACCCGCTAATGCACTTGATGGTGCAGTTACCCCAACAGTTAATAGACAAGCTGCAATGCTTGATGCAATAAATGTATGCTTCATATATATCCTTTATTTTTGTTAATTAGGTCAGTGCTAATCTCGAGTTGTAACGTGTAGAATTATTCAACTAATTTGAACTAAAATCAAATAGGTCGTTAAGACAGCTTGCGCCATGACATCAACCAGCAAACAGCACCAAAGAAACCTAAACCCAAAGTACACCATACTGGCTTTTCAAAAAGGTACATCAACACTGCAATGACCGAAAATGCGGCAGCTAGATGACTATAAAAACGTGCTTTTTGATTACTCTTAATTGCTTCAATATGCAGTTCGTGATGTTTCTGTAGTTCCATTGGAATACGTTTTAATTGCTTCATACCGTCATATATAAGATCAGGCATTTCTGGCAGCTTTTCATTCCAGAAAGGCAAGTTCTCATACACCTTTTTAAACATCGCTTTGGAGCCTACTTGTTCTTTCATCCAATTTTCAAGGAAAGGCTTTGCGGTTTTCCAAAGATCTAATTGCGGATAAAGCTGACGGCCCAGACCTTCAACATATAACAATGTTTTTTGCAGAAGCACGAGCTGCGGTTGAACCACCATATTAAAACGACGAGCCGTGTTAAAGAGTTGCAGTAAGATGTTACCAAAACTGATGTCCTCGAGTGGCTTTTGAAAAATAGGTTCACAAACTGTGCGGATACCCATTTCAAAATCAGCAATATTGGTGTCTGCAGGAACCCAACCTGAATCAACATGCAGTTCCGCTACCTTTCGGTAATCCCGATTGAAAAAGGCAATGAAATTTTCTGCCAAGTAGCGCTTATCTTCTTTACTTAATGTGCCAACAATACCGTAGTCTATGCCAATATAACGCGGATTTTCAGGGTGTTCTCTGCTGACAAAAATATTCCCAGGGTGCATATCAGCATGAAAAAAACTATCTCTAAATACCTGCGTAAAAAAGACTTCGACGCCGCGTTCAGCAAGTAGTTTCATATTTGTATTTTGCGCTCTCAATGCAACAACGTCGGATACTGGAATACCAAAAATACGTTCCATTACGATGACATCTTTGCGGCAATGTTCGCTGTAAAAATAGGGCACGTACAACGATTCAGAGTCTTGAAAACTGCGTTTAATTTGTATCCCATTCGCCGCCTCTCTCAATAAGTCTAGCTCATCAAGAATGGTGCGTCTGTACTCTTCAACCACTTCAACTGGGCGCAAACGTTTGCCATCGGGGAGCCATTGTTTTAAAACCCGAGCGATACTGAGCAGTAGATCAACATCCGCTTCAATGGTTTGTCGAATGTTAGGACGCAATACTTTGATAACGACTTCTTTATTATCACTTTTCAACGTTGCAGTATGCACTTGTGCAATTGAAGCAGAGGCCAATGGTCTAGCTGTAAAATCGGAAAAAAGCTCAGACAAATCGGTAATATCTAAAGACCGCTTGATCATTTCTTGTGCTATCTCAGGATCGAATGGCGGCACATTGTCTTGCAACATACTCAATTCTGTTGCGATATCATTGCTTAGCAAATCACGGCGCGTTGATAGCATTTGTCCAAACTTGATATAAACAGGCCCTAAGGTTTCAAGCGCCAGACGCAGCCGACGTCCTTCAGACTCACTCTTGTGCTTATTGGGTAGCCAAAACACACAACGACGAGCAAAGCGCACATACCATGGTTTAAAACGAGCAGGTATAATTTCGTCAAGTCCGTGCTGTAACAACACTTTGCCTATGTCATAAAAGCGTCTAATTTGCACGTTCACGGCCCTGTTTATGGTTGTTGTGAAACTGGTTTACATTATCTAAACACAAAACATTAATCATGTTGTTAGCATCTACTGAATTTAAATAAGAGGTATATTCACCGACAGCGGTTCTTTGTTCAATGCTCATTACGGTTTTCTCCCCGCTTTATTCTCAAGGATCGTCAAACGAGCTTCGAGTCTGGCTGCAGTATCCCGAACCTCGGACACTTTTTGTATATAGTTTTCAACCATAATTGGCCTAACACCAATTGGTTTTTTATCCAGTATTACGTCACTTAGGGCTTGTATTGCAAGCTTGTGATTGTGTTTAATTAACCGGCCAAAGGACTCCGCGCTCTGCATAGTGTTGTGTGCTGCAATATCCCCTATGCGCGTTGAAAGCAATTCTTCGATATCAATATTCAAGCCCGCAAATAGCCCGCTCATATTCTGGGCGATTTGTAAGTTTCCTTCAAAATCGAGTTTATTCTCACGGATAAGGCGAGTGATATTACTCGTGTCCTTAAGCTCATTGATAACAAACACCGACAAGCTTATAGCGCATCGATTGTGACTTGTTGATTGCTTGCGTTCTACCGTAATATCCTCGCTAATAGCACTCACAACAGAGTTAACCTCAACGCCTTTGGCGTGAAAGCTAAACACTAATGGAAAAGGCAATTCGTGCAGCTTTATTTCGCATTGCTTGGAAATTAGCGGCTGCAACAGTAAATAGCTTTCCTCATCAAGAGACAATATTTTATTGATGGCAATTTCAACAGCAGCGGTGATGACTTGAGCTTGATGCATTTAGAATTTAAACCCTCTATGCAGCGCTACAATTCCGCCTGTTAAGTTGGTATAACTGGTTTGTTCGAAGCCCACGTCTTTCATCATACCTTCAAGCGTTGCTTGATCAGGATGCATGCGAATTGATTCAGCTAAGTATTGATAACTCTCAGCATCGTTCGCGACTAACTGCCCTATTTTTGGCAATAGGTGGAACGAATATGTATCGTAAACTTTGCTCAGAACATCGCTGGTCGGCTTTGAAAACTCTAATACTAACAAACGTCCACCTGGCTTGAGGACACGAAAAATAGAAGCAAGTGCATTCGATTTTTCTGTCACGTTACGCAAACCAAAAGCCATGGTGACTAAGTCAAAATGATTATTTGGGAATGGTAAGGCTTCTGCATTGGCCTGCACATAATTGAGATTAGCCATAATGCCCATATTGGTGAGTTTTTCTTTACCTACCATCAGCATAGAGTGATTAATGTCAGCCAATGTTACTTGCCCATTTTCACCAACAATACGACTGAACTTAGCAGCTAAGTCGCCTGTTCCACCAGCAAGGTCCAATACTTTTTGACCTGCACGAATGCCACTACAATCAATAGTGTAGCGTTTCCAAATACGGTGTATGCCTAGCGACATTACATCATTCATCAGATCATATTTGGCCGCTACTGAATGAAAAACATCAGCAACCATTGACTCTTTCTGCGCTTTATCGACTTGCTTAAAGCCAAAATGCGTTCGCGTTGACCCGGCCTCTTCACTGGAATTCAAGTGGTTCAATAGATTATCGCCATGCCCATCGTCTTGTTTTTCTGCTGATGTTTCTTTTGTGCTTTGCATTTTAGTAGCTTCTTTTAAGAATGTTGATTTTGATGAGCGATTCAACAATGACTCTCTATAGGCGACTCTTTATAAATAAGTTTGTTTAGGTCATTTATGCAAAAGTGCTTCATGAAAATTCATTGTCTATCTAGCGGCCTAATTGTAGCTAAAAATCCGCATAAATACATCAAGTAAGCGAATCTTGGGATAGGAAAAATTGCTCAATCTGTATTTATGCCTGTTTTTATATTATTGAACCATACCCACGTGATTATCACCGCAGCTAAAGGACACGATTTGACTCAGTTCTTGTAAAGATAAACCACTCTCGTTTTGCCAATGGAAAAAAGTACTTTGAATTGTGTTTAAACTACGCTTTGATCTTGCTGAACCACTAATTAAGCCATGTTCAACAAAATAGCCCTCCACATCACGACTTAACAAAAATGTGTCCACACCTAACGTTCGCAATGCATAGGGTCCCGTATTACCACCTAGTCTCGCCCCTTTTTTCTTAAGGAAATCCCACAAACCCACCAGATCATCTTGCGGCCATTGTGTAACGAAATTTGCAAAGCTTCCATGCGACCGACGAATATCGTCGATCATCCATGCATTTTCGCGGATTGTTTTTACTTTATTGAAATTGCGTATAATGGCAGGGTTTGTTGCTTTTTGTTCTAACATTTCATCGGGCATCAACAATATTTTATCGATATCAAAACCAAAAAATACCTCTTCAAAGTTTGGCCATTTCTGGCGCACAACACGCCAGACAAAGCCCGATTGAAAAACTTTTTTGGTAAACTCTGCCAAAAAGCGATCATCTGGGGTGTTGAGTATCTGATTTTTGCTAGCGGGCTGAGAAAGTAACTCTTGAACCATGGCCTCGCTGCCTTTACGTTTGCATACTCTGTCATAAAGACTCGCAAAGGCCTCTGCCTTAAGATTTATGTCTATTCTCTTACCCACGCTCATGCAACGATGCCTGAATGGCGTAACAATGCATCAACTTGGGGCTCACGCCCTCGGAACGCTACAAATAACTCCATAGGCTCTTTACTGCCGCCCATTTCAAGGATGTTATTAAGAAAATCTCGTCCTGTATTTTGATTAAATATCCCTTCTTCTTCAAAGCGACCAAACGCGTCTGAGGACAACACTTCGGCCCACTTATAACTGTAATAACCGGCAGCATAACCACCCGCAAATATATGCCCAAAACTGTTTTGAAATTTGTTAAATGCAGGCGGAATGATAACCGCAACCTCTTGTCTAATTTCATCCAATATTTGTTGCACCGATTTTTCGGAATGACTTTGTTGATGCAAAGTAAAATCGAATAAACTGAACTCTAGTTGCCTTACCATTTGCATTGCCGATTGATAGTTTTTCGCCGCTAGCATTTTTTCTAACAATTCATTTGGTAAAGCTTCACCGCTCTCATAGTGACCGGAAATGAAACTCAAGGCCTCTGGCTGCCAGCACCAGTTTTCAAGAAATTGACTGGGTAACTCAACGGCATCCCAAGCAACTCCATTAATACCTGAAACCCCACCGGCTTCAATTTTCGTTAGCATGTGATGAATGCCATGTCCGAACTCATGGAATAAGGTGACGACTTCATCATGTGTAAATAGCGCTGGTTTGCCATCAACAGGACCATTGAAGTTGCAAACCATATAGGCTACGGGAAGCTGTAACTCGCCATTTGGCAAGCGTCTGCGACTTCTACAATCATCCATCCATGCACCACCGCGCTTTTTTTCGCGAGCATACAAATCAAAATAGAAAGATCCACGGTGTTGATTCTCTGAATCATATATATTGTAAAAGGAAACATCTTTATGCCACACATCCACATCATTTTGTTGCTCAATGCGCAAGCCATACAAACGTGACACAACTTCAAATAAACCACTTATCACTTGTTTCTCTGGGAAATACGGACGTAATTCTTCGTCCGATATTGCATATTTTTGTTGTTTGAGCTTTTCACCGTAATAAGTATAATCCCAAGGCTGTAATTTTTGTTGGGCACAATGCTCGGATGCAAAATCCACAATTTCTTGCAGTTCTTCTTGCGCTTGGGGTTTTGAGCGTTTCGCTAAATCTCTTAAAAACTGCGTGACTTGCTCCGTCGATTTAGCCATTTTAGTGGCTAAAGAGCGCTCAGCATATGAACTGAATCCAAGTAAACCGGCCGCTTCATGTTTTAATAAAAGTATTTCGTCGATGTTAGCTGCATTATCAAATTCACCAGCATTAGGTCCTTGGTCAGATGCTTTAGAAGAGTATGCGCGATACATTTCTTCACGTAATTCAGCGCTATCGGAATACAGCATGATGGGCAAATAACTTGGGATATCGAGCGTAAACAACCATCCCTTAAGATCTTTTTTTCTAGCCGCTTGTGCCGCAGCTGCTTTGGCTGAGTCTGGTAAACCGGCTAGCGCTGTCTCGTCAGTGACTAGTTTAGTCCATGCCATGGTGGCATCCATCACATTATTGCCGAATGTAGATGACAAGTCTGATAAACGACTCTGTATATTTGCGTAACGTTTCTTTTTATCGTCCTCTAATCCAACACCAGAAAGCGTAAAATCACGGATAGCATTAGTCACCACTTTTTGTTGGGCTTCATTTAAACTGGCAAACTCTTCGCTGTCATGAAGCTGCTGGTACAAACTAAATAGCCCTTTGTGTTGACCAACCCACGTACCAAATTCAGATAACATCGGCAGGCAAGCATCATGTGCTTCGCGAAGTTTGTCACTGCTAACCACAGAATTCATGTGACCAATAGGCGACCACATTTTTGACAACACGTCGTCCGTGTCCTCTATGCGTTCAATGACTTGTGCATAAGTTGCTTGCCCATTTTCAACCACTTCCTCTATCACTGCTTTGCAGTTATCAATGGCTTTTTTAATGGTTGGAACAATATCTTGGGTATCAATTTGTGAGAAAAGAGGAAGCCCGCTCACGTTTTCGATTGCATTCATAAAGGATCTCTTTGTTATTCGTTGTCGCCAAGAAAAATATTGGCATACCAGTACATTTATAATTGGGTATTCAGGATGGGATCACAATGGTAAATAAAACTTTTTTTGAAGGAACACTTGATAATTGCGGTCTAGTAGGCATATTTAACACACTAGATTTAAAGCAGTGACCCTTTTAGGAACAAAATGAACTCAAGTACTAACAACACGCAAGTGAAAAAACATTTCGATTATATCTGCATTGGCGGCGGTAGTGGCGGCATTGCATCAGCAAATCGTGCATCAAAACACGGTAAAAAAGCAGCTATTATTGAAGCAAAAGACATCGGTGGCACTTGCGTTAATGTGGGCTGCATCCCTAAGAAGGCGATGTGGTTTGGAGCACAAGTGGCAGAAGCGATTCACAAATATAGCCCCGACTATGGTTTTGATATTACCGTAAATAGTTTTAGTTGGCCTAGGTTGGTTGCAAGTCGTGCAGCTTACATTGATCGCATTCATCAATCTTATGACCGAGTACTCGGTAACAACGGCGTTGATCTCATTAAAGGCTTTGCCAAATTTATTGATAACCGCACCATTGACGTTGATGGCGATATTTATACTGCTGACCATATCACCATAGCAACTGGAGGGCGTCCAATTAAGCCTGCCATTCCAGGCGCGGAGCTAGGGATTAATTCTGATGAGTTTTTTGATGTTAGTGAGCAACCTAAGCGAGTTATAGTAGTTGGCGCTGGTTATATCGGCGTTGAACTAGCAGGCGTGATGCACTCATTGGGTTCTGAAACTCACTTGCTGGTGCGTCGTGAAAAGCCGCTGCGTAACTTCGACGATATGTTGTCCGACACGCTAGTTGAAATTATGGCGGAAGACGGACCAAAGCTGCACCCTCATACCGAAGTAATTTCTATTGAGAAACAAGCGGACGGATCATTAAGAGCTAGCCTGAATACCGGTGGGCATATTGACTGTGATGCACTCATTTGGGCAATTGGTCGAGAACCTTCTAATGACAAGATTAATATAGAAAATACAGACGTAGAGCTCGATGAACGCGGCTACGTTAAGGTAGATAAATACCAAAACACGACAGCAGCGGGTATCTATGCTGTTGGTGACAACATAGGAAAAGTAGATTTAACTCCTGTTGCGGTAAAGGCGGGCAGATTGTTAAGCGAACGTTTATTTAATTCTAAAACTGACGCTCATATGGATTACGACCTTATTCCAACAGTCGTGTTTAGCCATCCGGCTATTGGTACTATGGGCTTGAGTGAGAAAGAAGCTGTTGCCAAATATGGCGAGTCTAATATCAAAGTATACAACTCTAGCTTTGCCGCCATGTACACAGCAGTAACTTCCCACAGGCAAGCAACAAAAATGAAACTAGTTTGTGAAGGAATCGATGAAAAAGTAGTCGGTCTTCACGGTATCGGGTTTGGTATGGACGAAATACTGCAAGGCTTTGCTGTCGCTATTAAAATGGGTGCAACGAAAGCTGACTTTGATGCTTGTGTAGCAATTCATCCGACAAGCGGAGAAGAGTTTGTCACACTAACCTAAGACAAAGGCTCGTATAAAACGGTGCGGTTCTTTGGTGGACCGCATGCGAAAATGCATATTAAAAAAAGCGCATAACTTTGTTTATGCGCTTTTTAATTTAACTACCTATAGTTAAGTACCTAAATCACTTTCGAGATATCATTGAGAACGTCACGCAAGCCTATGATCCGCTTTTGAGTATTTACGTCGTCTTTCGTTGCCTTAATATCACGCGCTAATGCGACAAGTAGAATAGCCAATTTTGCAGATTTATCACCTGTTGACATTACGTTCTGCAATTCATTGAGTAAGGTCCTAGCTGCATCAATATTCGATTTAGCTAAACCACCATCGCGTTCTAGTTGATCAATATACGCCAACGCAACAACCGGATTTGCCGGCCAAGTAACCTGAAATTGCTGTTGAGGATTAAACGTATTCCCCATATTTGCTAACTTTGCAGCCGCTAGTTCGTTTTCCGTCAAAAATTCACTTACTTGTAAATCCATCACATCGAGACCCCGCAAGATTTCAGTACCGTAAATTTTTCCGTTGTACCAGTATGTCGACCAGTAACCGCCAATCACCATTCGTTCATCGTGAATAGGCCCACGATCAAAATACGCTATTTCAACCGGATTAGCCGTATCGCTAAAATCGATAACAGACAAACCACCTTGATACCAAGCTTGAACAAAAATATCACGCCCCGGCACTGGCACTACTGAGCCATTGTGAGCAACGCAATTCTCCTGTTCCGATTGCGGTGCATCAATTTTATAATAGCTTTGGAAGGTCAACTTACCTTCTTTAACATCGTAAAACGCGTTGGCTCCCCATGATTTTGGATCAGATGCTCTGCAACGAGGCTGTGTACCGCCGCCCCACTCATCGGTAAATAGAACTTTTGTGCCGTCGTTATTAAAGGTTGCTGAATGCCAATAGGCAAAACCTGGATCTGATACTGCGTCAATCCGTTTTGGCTGCAACGGGTCGGTAATATCTAACAAGATACCATTACCTGAACATGCACCGGCAGCTAATTTCAATGCTGGAAATACGGTAATATCATGACATTGGTCTGTCATATTAGTGCGTTGAGTACCTACCCCGTGATCGCCACCACGCCACAGGCCGGAGAGGCGGCCTTCATCATCAGAAAAAACAGCAGGACTGGACGTAATCCGGGATTTTTGTGGATTTTTCACTGGTATTTCGATTACATCTATACGAAACAATGCTGTTCGGTTATCACCCGGGATGTCACCAATACAGCCTTCTAATTCATCTTCATCTCGCACGCCTGCCGTACCAGAGTTGTAGACGACAATAGTATCTTCATCTGAGGAGACGATTGAATGTGTGTGTGAGCCTCTGCAGGTTTGCACTAAGCCAACCTGTCTTGGCATGCTGATATCTGAGATATCAAAAATACGTAAACCTCTAAAACGCTCGTCACTGACATCGTCGCTTATGCCTTGTAAACCGCAATCAATACGGCCTCTAGTTTGTTCTACCGACATGATCAGTAAATCACCTACAATGGAGACATCACCCTGACCACCCGGACAAACAATGGAGCTTGCTAAGCTAGGCTCCCCATTATCACTTAAGTTATAAATATTGAAGCCATGGTAATTACCAGCAACTAAAATGTTGCCTGAAAACGCCATATCTGTATTCCAAAAACTAAGTAGCGGCCAGCGTTCTGCCCACTCTGTTTTTGCGTCTCCACCGTCTTCATCCTTTCTACTTGCGGTTTTATCGTCCTTTGATGGCATTTTTATCGGTGGTAGATTTGAGGGGTTTTTGGGGTCGAAAAAACCATTTGGCCTTGGCAGTGTTTTAATTAATTTGAGATTTAAAGCAGCTTCACCAGCATCTCTAAAGCCTGCTTGCAGTCCAACTCTCTTATCCGTCGACAGACCTGACAACAAAGTATCCATTCGTGTAATTTCTGCTTCTTGGTCATTAACAATATCATTAATAAAATCGTACAGAATGGGATCGTATGCTGAACCTGATTGTTCAAGTAGGTCCTCAACCATGGTAACCGCACCTTCATGATGAGGTATCATCAAACTCAAGAATAAACGGTCGAATTCAGTGCCTTTTGCAGCCTTAAGCTCGTCCATTTGATTTGAACTCGCCATGCCCATTAAGCTGTGGTCCATATGCATGGAATGATCAATATCAGTAACTTCACCGCGTTGTTCTAACCAGTCTCGCATAAACGCAATTTCATCGGCTTGTGATTTACGAATACGACCTGCAATATCAATTATCTCTTCATTGTTAGTTCTATCATCGACCAACACAGCCATGTCCACAGCTTGTCCATGATGTGGGATCATGTTTTGCATGAATAAGGCATCGTCACGAGTGAAACTTGTATTGGCTATTTGGACCGCATCTTGGGCACTCAGAGTCCGTGATGTTTGTCCGGGCGCGCCGGGCTGAACGATAGGAGGTGCTTCTTGTGCTTCTCCTTGCATTGTATCGGAAGGCAACTGAGCAACGCAGGCTGAACTTAAAACGCTCAGACCAAATAAAGCGGTATACGACAAACGAGTTTGTGATTTGGTGAAAACAATTGGCATAAAAGACAAGTCCTTTTGAAGTGTCAAAGTTTATAAAGTGTGGTCTCAGATTAGTTGCAAAATTAATCTGTGTAAACCCTTCAGCATTTTATCGACTAAAAAATGATAGCTCCTGCGTAAAGCCTTCGTCATGCCGCTTATATAAAAAATGCTGCTCAATGTAAAATAAATGAGTCTTTGTTGTTAAAATACTGTACAAATGACTTTTCATTTTTGTTAATTAAACACGGACAATTGATACAACAACGTACACTCATGAGTATGTTTGTTATCAATTTTTAGCCAAAAACTGAGAGTAATAACATGCTAAAAAATAGACTTGATGGAGAAGTTCAACCCGGTTTTAAATGGGGCCCATTTACGATGAGGATCCCGCTAATTCATTTACGTTTTTCATTGGCAGACATGCTCCAAGGACTAGCAGTAGCTGGTGCGACCGGCATGGCACTAGTGCCTTATTTTATGGCCTTGTTGGGCCTTAGCTTCGAAGAAGCCGTAACCATGGCAATGTTCCATAGCTTATTGATTTCTTTTTCTTGGATGTTCTTTGGCGACCCTTATGCACCAGGTTGGTTAACACCTGCAATACCCTTCGTTGTGGCCTTTATCACAGCACCAGCTTATTTAGGTGATCATACGTCCCAGTTTCAGGCCATGACTGCACTTTCATTAAATTTTGCATTTATTCTGATTTTTTTAGGCGCAACGGGGCTTGGAGAAAAGTTAATTAAAGTTGTGCCTAATGTTTTTAAAGGCGGCATTATACTTGGCGCAGCTGTTGCCGCTTTTTTACGTGTTACCAAAGATGGTGATGCCGCCAACGTTTTTCAGTCGGCTCCTATAGCGGGTACTTTAGGTGTTGTTGTTTGTTTAGTTTTTGCATTTTCTAAACCCTTACATACGATTGCAACGGACAAAAGATGGTTAGCGAAACTTCTCGGATTTGGTTTACTTCCCGGCTTTATTGTTGCAGGTACTGTTGGTTATTTTACAGGCGAATTTGAATACAATATCCGTTGGGAAATTCTAGATGTTGGCGCGTCAGCAACTTCATTGTGGGAGAAAGCGTCACCATTCGCGATTGGTTGGCCATCAATAGACACTTTCCTTGCATCTTTTCCATTGGCATTAATCACCTATATCTTGTTTTTCGGTGATGTGGTCACTGGCAACGAAATGATAGAACAAGCGCAGAAATCTCGTAGCGATGAAAAATTAGAGCTTAATGGCAGCCGTGCGCATATGGCAACAGGCATCAGAAACATATTAATGGCTATCATCGCTCCGTTCTTCGCTACTCAAGGGGTGCTGTGGACGGGAATCCAAGTCGTTCTTCTAAAGCGTTGGACGCAAGGTCGTGACAAGCTAGATTCAATTTTCGACAGTATTGGCAGTTTCTATGCTTTTGGTCTGCCTTTTTTATTCGTTTTCCTGCCACTAGTTACTTTATTACAACCACTATTGCCAGTCGCGTTGGCTGTCACCTTGGTGCTAACTGCGTTTGCTTGTGCTACGTTGGCTTTATCCCTTGTACAGGATGCCACGGAGCGTGGTGCAATGGTAATAACAGCAATGGCATTTAGTGTATTTGAACCTTGGATTGGCTTACTCGTCGGCGTTATCACTATCATCGGTTTATGTGGGTTTAAAGTATTCATTCCTGAGGAGAATAGTTAAATACCGGGAATATATGCGCCAAGTTGTATTTTTAGATAGTGCTACTATTGGGGATGGAATTAATATTCCATCCCCAAGTTTTGCTCATAAATGGACTAATTTCGACAAAACCAATGCAAGTCAAACGCTGATGCGAGCCCAAAATGCCGACTTGATTATTACTAATAAAGTGGTTTTTAATAAAGCACTGTTAAGTCAACTTCCGCGACTTAAACATATTGCTATTGCCGCAACAGGCAGTAACTGTGTTGATTTGCTGGCCGCCAGAGCGTTTGGAATAGACGTAAGTAATGTACCTGGCTATGCCACTCGATCTGCGAGCGAACATGTTATGTCAATGATATTGAGTTTACGCCGTAACTTGCTTGCATTTCAAACCGATATTGCCGCCGGCAAGTGGCAAGCGTCAGAGCAATTTTGTTTTTACAATGACCCAATTTTGGATTTATATGGCAGCACACTTGGCTTAATCGGCACTGGTGCAATTGCTCAGCAAGTTGCCTATGTTGCCAAAGCATTTGGTATGCGCGTAATATTTCATAGTGTTAGTGGACGCAAAACACTGGAAGGAGAGGAACTTGTTTCGCTCAATTATTTATTAGAAAACTCAGATATTGTGAGCTTGCATTGCCCTCTCACTTCAGCAACTAAAAATCTTATCAATGCTCAGCGACTGGAGTTAATGCGCCATAGTGCCTTATTAATTAACACAGCAAGAGGTTCAGTCGTTGACTTAGAGGCGCTGCATCATGCGCTACTGAATAAGAAAATAGCAGGCGCTGGTATAGACGTTGCACCGCAGGAACCGCCGCCTAGCGATTCCATAGTGATGCAATTAAATACATTATTAAATTGTGTTGTAACCCCTCACACCGCCTGGGCGAGTCAGCATGCCTCTCAACTTTTAGTGGACCAAGTCGTTGCCAATTTAAACGCCTTTGTAACAGGCCAATCTATAAACATAGTGAATTAAAGAAGAGCGCTATGTAAAGCCTAAAATTCGCTATATCCCCCGCAAAATATAAGCCTTAATATATATAAATAACGCTATAAATTAACGTTTTTTTATATCTAAAAATAGCCTAAATATCGATTGCAGTTTTTGTCATTTGATGTGAATCTACGCTTATTATCACTGTCCTTTTTGGAGACTTTTTTATGTCTGAACCTTTACCTGATTTAATTGAAGAGGTGATTAGCCATTCTGAATTGAGTGACAGTGGAATCGGCGTAGCTGCAATTATCGCGCAGGCTGATGAAGATGAGATGGCATTGCTACTCGAGTCTCTGCCTATAGAACAACGTTTAAGCTTATGGCAGACCCTCCCTGATCATAAAAAGCTCGATATACTTGTCGCTATGCGTGGCGATCCTCGTGAAGTACTTGTGCGCGCCACGGAACCTGAGCAGTGGGATAAGCTATTTGTCGGTATTGAAGCCGAAGACTTGCTTGAACTAGCAGATTCACTGCCTGAGGAGTTAGTTGAGCGTGCTTATGCGGCAATGGATAGAGTACAAAAACAATACTTTACCGAAGCAAACCAATATCCAGAGGAACAAGTGGGTCACTGGGTCACTCACGACTATCTCGTGTTACCTTTAAATGCCAGAGTACGTGAAGGTATTCGTCTTATACGCCGAGAAATGCCGCGTCATACAGATATGATTTTTCTAATTAATCGTTCTGGTCATTTCTCCGCAGCGGTCCCGATTGCTAAGCTCTATGCGTTGCCAGAACACGTGCCCCTTGTTGACGTCGCATTGGACGATTTTCCAGTAATCAATGCTGCTGATGAAGGACAAAAGGTAGCCAAGGATGTTGTATTTTCAACTTATGGGGCTTTGCCTGTTATCGACGAAAACCGCAAATTAATTGGCAGAATTGACGTGACGACTGCATCGGAATTGAGCGAAGAATATTACGAGCGTCAGCTGATGGCGAGTGCAGGTATGGATGAAAACGAAGATTTATTTTCACCGGTTCGCCGAAGTGCCAAAGCTCGAGCAATCTGGTTGGGTATTAACTTATTGACTGCATTTTTGGCAAGTGCCTTCATCGGCATGTTTGAAGCAACCCTGCAACAAGTTGTGGCATTGGCTGTTTTGATGCCGGTAGTAGCAAGTATGGGTGGAATTGCGGGTAGTCAAACACTGACTCTCATTATACGAGGCTTGGCATTGAAACAAGTAACTCCCGCTAACACAATGGTATTACTATCGAAAGAATTAAAAGTTGGTGGTCTAAACGGCTTTATATGGGCTATTGTAATTGGGCTAGTGGCATTTGCGTGGTTTGGAGACCCTATGCTTGGTATTGTTATCGCTATCGCTATTTTTTTAAATATTGTTGCCGCGGCATTTGCGGGTGTTTTTGTGCCCGTGATACTTGATAAATTAAAAATTGACCCTGCACTCTCCGGCTCAGTCATTTTGACAACTGTTACTGATATAGTCGGTTTTGTCGCGTTCCTAGGTTTAGGAACGATGCTGTTACTTTAGCCCTTTTTTTACTCATAGCGCTTGATTGATTTGCGCGGCTAAATTGCCAACTTGCTCGCGCATTTGTTTTACAGCATTAGCGTATCCGTCACTATTTAAATCATCAACGAGTTGAAAACGAAAGAGCTTGGGATCGTCATTCTTTGACGACAATTCATAAAAACCTGACAACAGTAATTTACCATCTGCGGCTGGATAAAAATGCTCAATTGTCACACTAATGCTATCGCAGTCACTACACCATGCTACAAAATCACTTTGCTCATTTAAATTATTTAGGTCATTTAGCAATGCGCGCTGAATGGCGTCATCTAAATTGTCAGCCCAACTATGATAACTTGCCTTAATAAGTATGTGCCCACTATCACGCATAACTAGCTGATTTGTGCTTAAATAAGCAGGAATATTAATTTTTTCTAGTTTAATTCTAGCACTCGTCACTTTCTGCTTTTGTGCTAGCGGTTTAGCATCCAACAGATAATATGTTGGGACTGGTGCCTGTGACGTTATGCCGCATGACATAAGCAAAAAACAAAATACGATTAACATAAACATTTTTTGCATATTAGTTGCCTTCTTTTTTAGATGATTGTGGCTGTTTATCACTGCTTGCCGGCTCGCCAAAAACAAGTGAATTGGGCTGATTCGTTACTTCTTTTATGATAGGTTTTATTTCATCTAGCGTGACTTCGATTTTCTTTATCATTTGCTCAACCGAACGATAAACTTGAGAATCTGGTTGTAAGCCCTTTAATGTCGCCTGCAGTTCTTCTAAGCTCAACTCTATCGTACTCAGCGTCATACTCGCTTTTTCAATCACGCCACCCGTCGTTTTGACCGTATGATCGGCGCTATCTATCAATCCATTTATATTCGCGAGGGTGGCATTTAAAGGTAACTTTTCCAGCTCGCCAAGAATGTTTTCTAGCTTTTTAGTTAAACTCGCAAACCCGCCTTGCGCTGCCGGTATTACTGGAAACTCACCAAACTGACCTACCATGCCTATGGGCTTACCACCGGGTTGCAAGCTTACTTTTAAGCTCCCCGTTATCAAATTCGCATTTTCGATTGACGCCGTTAGACCCTCTTTAATCCAGTCATTGACCATACCTTGAAAAATATCAGTTGATATATATCCATTCTTCATCAAGCGCTCTGGTTCAAGTTTGATTAAAACAGGAATACGATCTTCTTTACCAACGCCAGCTATATCAATAATTTCCCAGAATTCCATATAGGGTTCACTAACAGTGCCAAGTCTAATGCCACGGTATTCTACTGGCGCCCCCTTGTGCAGACCACCTACACTATCTTCAACCAAAATAACATATTCTATGAACTTGTAATCGCGCTGTTCATCAATACTTTCTTGCGAGTCGAAAACTTGAAATTGATGATTTTGTGGTACACCCAGGCCAGACTCTGCACCATTGACAAGTCCAAATTCTACGCCGCCTGCCACTAGTGTATCCAAGGATGCCATCGTTAAACTGATTCCCTCAGTCGAGGTAGTGATAGAAAGCCCATTCACATTCCAGAATGAGGTGTTTTCAGTAACTAAATTGTGAAAAGGAGCGTGAATAAAAATGTCATAGTGAGCTTCTTGCTCGAGATCGTCATAATATTTTGACTCAACAGCACCCACTTCAAATCCTTTGTGCAGAACAGGATTACCTACTTTTAATGGCTTGTTCCCGCGTGAAATTAGTTTTAAATGAATACCGTCTGCATTAAGTGATGTTACCGGAGGAGTTTCAAGCCCTGCAAATGCAAGCTGCTTAACGTTTGACTGACCAGGAGATACTTCAATATAGGCGCCCGATAGCAATGTACCAATTCCAGTAAAACCGGTGGCGCCAAATCGCGGTTTAACGACCCAGAACTCGCTGTCTTCGACTAAAAAAGAGTCCATCGACTTGTCCACTTCAATATCAACTAAAATAGTCTTTTTGTTTGCACTAAAACTAATTTTTTTGACTAGCCCGATACCTACATTACGGTTTTTTAATATTGTTTTTTTCGCTTCTAAACCCTCTGCAGTCTCAAATTCAACTTGAATATGAATACCGCTATTTCGCCAATCGTTATAGACCATCCCGATACCAATAAGAACTGCAATTATCGGCAAGATCCATATTATAGAAAAGTTCGATTTATTGCTGATAAGTGGTGGTGTCGCGGCATCGACTATGGCAGATTTAGAATTCTGGATGCTTTCGGAATGATCGCTTTTTATACCTTCAGATTGTCCATTTTCTTCATTATTGTTGTTAGTCATTCTTCATCCACTTTATCCCAAAGGATCCTTGTATCAAACTGATGGGCGCTAATCATTGTCATTATAACTACCCCAGCAAAAGCGGTTGCCGCAAAACCAACTTTAATTGACATTATTTCGCCCAATTGTATCAACGCCACTAAAATAGCAACAACAAATACATCAACCATTGACCACTTACCTATAAATTCAGTCACTCGATATAATTTAGTAAGTTCATATTGCTTTATTTTATCAGCCCTATTGGCAGAATAGCATAGCCAGGCTAATGCGAACATTTTAGCCATTGGCACGATAACACTCGCAATGAAGATGACGGCCGCGATAAAATAGGACTCATGTTCTAAGAACAAAATAATCCCGCCAATGATCGTGCTTTCAGTGGTATTACCTAGTAGTTCAGTGCTCATAATAGGGTAAATATTTGCAGGTATGTAAAGTAAAATGGCAGTGACTAAAAGGCTCAGTGATATTTGAACGCTATTTTTAATCCTAGATGACAGTGCCGTATTGCAACGCTTACAGCGCGTTGAAGTTATAGGTGCTAATTTGTGACAGACCAAACAATTGACTAAGCCACTGTTTGCAGTTGTTATTGGTTTAGCAGACTCAAGCATGCGAAGGCCCCCTAGTCTTTTCAATCCAACACCATAACCGATGATTGTCGATCATTGACACAATATGCGTGAACAGCGGTGCAAAAATAACATATGCCCAAAAAGATGACTCAAGTGAAATGTCGGCCATAGATGTCACTTTTATTAAAGCAACTAAAACGCCGATTAAAAAAACTTCGGCCATCGACCATGGTAAAATATAACTCATCAATTTACCTAACCATACCGCAGGTAATAGTTCAAAACCTCGATAGGTCGATAAAATAATAAGGCAGACAGCAAGTAAATAGAGTGTAGGCAGAAGTAAAATAAAGCAAAAAACAAGAACCGCAACAAAGTAGTATTCTTGCAAATATAGCTCTGTAAAAGTCTGTAATAAATTGATGGTCCGTATTTGTTCATTTGATGAAAAAGAAATAAATGAAAATGTACACGCAATAAACATTAAAATTAAAGCAGTCAGACTCATAGCCAGAACATATTGCTTAGCGTTATTGTGTCCGACGGCAATGCGGTGATTACATCTCGGACACAACAAATTAGTGCGATGAGAAATAGCATCAGGCATCTTAATTAGAAGATCACACTCTAAACATGCATGCAACTGAGGTTGAACTTTATTCATTTGCGACAAGTTAGCCTAAGTATCCTATATGCACAAGTATAAAGCATGCACAGAACAAGTACAGTTGTGAAGTAATTGCAAATGACTTCCCTCCTAAATTAGACAACCCGCAAGAAGATGGCCGATGAAAGATGGTCAGTAGAGAACATTAGTATCGGATTTACATGCCAAGTTGTTATAGAATGAAGGTAAGCGCGTATCTTAGGCATTATTTAGTGATTGCAGAATGAAATCAGTCCAAACCGAATCGATTAAAAATAGCCATCTAGCTAAAAGCACATCAACCGCAATGGACGAAAAAACTAATGCGAAGCCTGAAATGCACCATAGAAACCCACATAATCTTGGCTATGATTTTGTTAAATTAGCTGAGTTACATCCCCCCATAGAAGACTGTTTAGCACCTAACCCAATGGGTAAACTAACCATTGATTTTTCCCAACCTTCAGCAGTGAAGGCACTTAATGCAGGATTACTCAAGCAATTCTATCAAGTTCAACATTGGGACATTCCTGACGGTTTTTTATGTCCAGCGGTGCCCGGGCGCGCTGATTATATTCACTACCTAGCCGATTTACTCGGACACGATAATGACGGTAATATTCCTCAAGGAAAAAAAATCAGAGGGTTGGATATTGGTACAGGAGCTAATCTAATATATCCAATAGTAGCTAGCCAAAGCTATGGTTGGAGTATGATAGGAAGCGATATTAATGAAGCTTCATATGCTAGTGCTAGTCTTATTGTTGAATCTAATGCTAACTTACGAAAGCTCGTTAAGGTGCGCCTTCAAAGACAACAAAAGGCTATATTTTCTGGCATTGTAAAGGAAAATGAGTCATTTGATTTTAGTCTATGTAACCCACCATTTCATATTTCTGCGGACGCTGCTTTGGCGGGAAGCCGCAAAAAAAATAAAAATTTAGCGAGGCATAGTCACAAACGTAGAGGTAAAGATTCAACAGCCAAAAATCAGTCTTCCCTCAATTTTGGTGGGCAATATAATGAATTATGGTGCGAAGGTGGTGAATTTGAATTTGTTAAAAATATGATAAATGAAAGTGTTGAGTTTAAAAATCAAGTGAAGTGGTTTACTTCATTGCTTTCGAAAAAAGAAAATGTTGTTCCTCTGCTTAAGTTAGCAGAAAAGCTTGGCGCAACACAATGTAAACAGATTAATATGGCGCAAGGCGCAAAAGCAACTCGCTTTATTGCATGGCGTTTTTAACCCGCGAGCAATTTGCTAAAAAACTATTAACCTAAAAGCAGTAAAAATAATAATAAGGGACTCTTTATGGCTTCTTCTGACAATCCTAAACAGCATTCTTTTAACCTCGAATCTCCTGTTAATAATGAAACAGAGGTAAAAAAGGAACATGAGTCACAAATTGAGATTACCGATGTAAAGACTGCTATTCCCGAAAGAAATAGCGACCAATTAGAGGCAGTGGTACCTATTCAAGACGTTGTGATACCCGCTCAATCCTCGTCATCTGGTGATGAAGAATCAAATGCACCATCTAGCGAAAAGGCAGCAAAGCAAAGCCTCCGCCAAACACATGAAATTATCGCGCCTTACACTGAAGCGTCGAAGGCACCTCATACCCCAGAAAAAAACACACGAAGCGACAAAGAAACGCGTGAAATTGTCACACCTTACGCTTTCACTGTTTCTGCTGAACTGTTGGGTCAACCTTTAGCAACGCCTGCTCGACGGGGTATTGCGATGCTAATCGATGTATTCCTTATTGCGGTGCTAAGTGCGCTCAGCGCCTTACTATTTGCAGGCTTTGTCGCAATGACCTTCTTTAAGGCTGGAGATCGTTTAAAACAACAAAAGAACTTTAATATTATGCGACTGGCACTGCGCGGAAGTGCGGCATCTTTACTATTTATTATCGTATTTGCAATTGTCTCAGACATCGGCGAACCCGATAAGTTAATGTTAACCGAGGTTTCACAAAAAATAGAAAATGAAGAAAACATGAAAAGCCTCCTTGATCTTGCAGCTGCACTTATAGATATAAGCTGCAAAGATGATAGTGAATGCTTAATTAAGTATGCTGAGGGCGTAGCGATCGGTGCTGCCGCAATGGAAGTTCCAGTAGAGGATATTAATGCAACAACAAGCGACATTGTGTCCCAAAAAGAATGGGAAGATGAAAAAAAGTCGTTGTTTATGGACAAATTTGTCAACACATTAAACGAAGAACGCAATGCTTACACCGACGATATACTAAAAATCACTCAAGCAACCGATACCTCTAAACAAAGCAACGCCGCTTATAGCCTACTTAAATGGGTAAAAGGGATAATGTCTGACCTAGGATTAGGTTTAGGCTGGGCGGCGCTTTACTTCAGCGTATTTACTGCCTGGTGGCGTGGACAAACCATTGGTAAGAAAATCGTAGGAATTGAAGTTGTTAAATTAGACGGAAATTACCCTTCCTTATGGGAGAGCTTCGGTCGCTATGGTGGCTATGGAGCTGGTTTTGCGACCGGACTATTAGGTTTTTTACAAATATATTGGGACCCTAATAGACAAGCTATTCAAGATAAAATATCAGAAACGCTGGTGCTTCGTTTGAAATCGAATGTCAGTAAGCAGTAAGCTGCTTTAGTGGATATTAGTTTTCCTTACCAAAGACCAATAAAGGACATTAAATGAGTGTTTCAGTTTTTCTCGCCGGCTTCTCTCTCGGGATATCGCTCATACTTGCTATTGGTGCGCAAAATGCATTTGTGCTTAAACAAGGTTTGAAGCAGCAACATGTATTTGTAGTTTGCCTCATTTGCGCCTTGTCTGATGCTATTTTAATCTCTGCCGGTATCGCTGGTTTTGGCGTCATTGTGCAAAAATTTCCACTGATTGAACAAATTGCAAGATATGCTGGCGCGGCTTTCCTGTTTTTCTACGCTGCAGTCAGTTTTAAAACTTTTTTTACGACGGAACATGCAATGAAAGCAGAAGGAAAAGAAGTCGGTAGCGCGGTTACAGCGGTATTAACTTGTTTAGCATTTACCTGGCTAAATCCGCATGTTTATTTAGATACATTCATATTACTCGGTTCTATTTCTACTCAATATGACGGCCAACAACTTGCTTTCGGTGTTGGAGCGGTGACTGGATCTTTTGTATTTTTCTTTTCGCTTGGGTATGGCGCTAAATTGCTAATTCCGGTGTTTAAAAACCCCAAAGCATGGAAAGTTCTTGAATTTATAATTGGCTTTGTCATGTTAGCACTGGGTATTAGTTTACTGGTTTAATTAGCAAGTTAATTTATGCTCAAATTAATCTAGCCAACGATAGCCACAGCGGATAAAATTATTATATGCAACAAAGCAAAGATTGCCATGGTCTCGGAGACAAACACTCTGTCTTAAAGGTATATATTGGTAATCGCCCTAACTTTACGTTCGCCCTCGATTCAAACGGCACTTGCCCTGTTATAGCTGATGAGATAAATGCTATAGGCAATGCCTGTGGAAATGGGTGGCGCAAAGTATTCAATGTATATGCAAAACTGATGTTTGAGCTACCCCGAGAAACATTTCCTATGCAAAAGCTGCATAATAGTTGGCAGCAATATCGCGATAATGAATTATTCAGAAGCTTAAGCAATACAGCACTGATGTTCACCTCGCCTATAACAGACGACATTAAGCCAACACACCTGTCTATTATTATGGGCCGAACTTATGCTAAATCATTGATATTGCCGACAAGCTTAGTATGGGAAACCGATGCGTTCGCTATCGATATCGAGCATAAATTGATTGTTTGTCCATATTTTGATTACAGACAACTATCAAATATGAAAATCAGCTACTTGGTCAAACTTATTAATCGCTTAAAGTAAGTTGCCGCGTTCTCGGAATCTATTAGATCCCGAGTTTCCAGACGGCGTTATCGATTAATAATTCCAAACGTCTAACATTATTTAATGTTGGCTTATACGGACTTTGCTACGAAACTTTATAAATCTACGTCCAACTCTTTCAGTTTTCTGGTTAATGTATTGCGTCCCCAACCTAGCTTTTTGGCTGCATCTTGCTTATGTCCATGCGTATATTTTAAAGCTCGCTGCAATAGAATTTTTTCAAAAGTAAGCGTTGCATCACTTAAAATGTTGTCATATCCAGCGCCTAACTGCGAGTCAGCCCAAACAGATAGCAACGTTGTCCAGTCATTGCTTTGTTGCTCTACCTTCAAGTCATCAGGAGAAGCAATCAGCTCTGGTGGTAAATCAGCGGGATGAATTTCTTTACCACTGGCCATAACGGTCAGCCAGCGGCAGGTGTTTTCAAGCTGGCGAACGTTGCCAGGCCACCCTAGTTGAGACAGAACTTTGGCAGCAGTTTTAGTTAATATTTTAACTTCAACATCCAATTCTTTCCCAGCTTTAGCTAAGAAATGGTTAGCCAATAAGGGGATATCTTCCCGACGCTCATTTAATGATGGAATATGAATACGAATGACGTTTAAACGGTGATATAGATCTTCTCGAAATTTACCTTCAGCAACACGTTTCTCAAGATTTTGGTGTGTCGCTGCAATAATACGTACATCGACACTCACAGGATTATGCCCGCCGACTCTATAAAATTGTCCTTCTGCCAATACTCTTAACAAACGGGTTTGCACATCAATAGGCATATCACCTATTTCATCTAGGAATAATGTGCCTCCATCAGCTTGTTCAAAACGACCTTGACGTGCTGCTTGTGCTCCAGTAAAGGCTCCTTTTTCGTGACCGAATAATTCAGACTCCACTAAGTCGGCCGGAATAGCGGCCATATTTAACGCTACAAATGTATTTGCAGATCTTGGACTGTGTTTGTGTAACGCAAGAGCAACAAGCTCTTTACCTGTCCCTGACTGACCATTGATCAACACGCTAATTGATGATCGAGATAAACGCCCTACAGCACGAAAAACTTCCTGCATTGCTGGCGCTTCACCAATAATCTCTGCCGTTGGATTAACCTGAGCAACTTGTTTTAGCTTACTTTGCTCCTTGGCATGCTCAATTGCACGTTTAGTTAACGTCACGGCCTCATCAATATCAAAAGGCTTTGGCAAATATTCGAAAGCACCGCCTTGGTAGGCATTAACTGCGCTATCTAAATCAGAATGTGCAGTCATTATTATAACTGGCATTTCGGGGTATCGTTGATGCACCTCTTTAAGTAATGTCATGCCATCCATTTGTGGCATTTTCACATCGGAGATAATGATTTGTGGTGCTTCGCCAGATTGAAGTTGACGTAATAAATCTTCAGGGTTTTCAAAACTGACGCAGGCAATGTTGGCTGTTTGCAATGCTTTTTGCAAAACCCAACGAATAGAGCTGTCGTCATCGACAATCCATACTGGTTCATTCATAACTATTCGTGCCTTTTCTTAATAGGTAAATAGAGGGTAAATTCCGTGTGTCCTGGATAACTCTCTACATCAATTTTGCCATCGTGGTGGTTAGTTAGATTTTGCGCTATCGATAAACCCAAGCCACTGCCATTTTGCTTTGTTGTCACCATTGGATAAAATATGGTATCTCTGAGCTCCTTAGGAATGCCCGGCCCATTGTCAATGATACTAATTAATGCGCTTAGCCCATAACGTTTGCCTTTGATCACTGATTGTCTTTCAATGCGGGTTTTTAGCCTTATACATGCATTTTGTGTTTTGTCTGATTTCAATGCTTGCATACTATTTCGTGCAATATTTAGCAACGCTTGCTGCAACATGTCAGGATCAACATATAGGTCTGGTATTGATGGGTCATAGTCCCTTTCTATTTCTATCGCTATATCCTGTAGCGTATCAGCATAAATAACTGAACGTACTTTCTCAATAACTTCATGAATATTGGTCCACTTCATTTGTGGCAAAGAATTTGGACCAAGAAGTCTATCAACTAATGAACACAGGCGATCTGATTGATCAATAATCATCTGCGTGAATTCTTTTTGTTCTGGATTGGTCAGTTCTTTTTCGAGTAACTGCGCCGCGCCACGAATACCACCTAGAGGATTTTTAATTTCATGAGCTAAACCTCGGACGAGCTCCTTCGCCGCTTCTTGTTGGGCATATTGCAAGGTTTCTTGGGTTATTTTTTTCTGCTTATCAATTTGCTTTATTTCTAGCAACATCATGCGTTGACCATCAATATCGAAACAAGTCGCCGTCATATCGGTCAATATACAACGTCCATCTTTAAAGCAAAGTTGTACCTCGGTTTCACTAAAGTCTTCATAATTACGAAGTGCGTCTTCAAAGGTCGAGCGCTCAACTCCACCGTCCAAAAAGAACTCATAGAATTTGCGATCATGAATTTGTTTCAATCCCGTTTCCAGCATCGCTAGGGCAGCATCATTGACATATAGAATATCAAAATGCTCATCAATAATGATGACTACTGTTTTCAACATATTACGAAGTTGAAACGGCGATAAATTTATTGCTGCTAAACGGTCGTCCATAATGTCCTTGTGCTGCACTAAGTTTGTGCAATGCACTATATTATGCGATTTAGTTACGTAATTAAATAAACGTTAGAAATTAGCTTGCCTGCCTATATTCTCGATTAAACAGAGAAATGTAAGGTCTGCAATGCGGTATTATTTAATTACTGTTAGTTTGAGGCTTGATTAGCGCTGAAGGTTTGTGCATAAAAAAGCGTCTTACTGCAGACGATGCAATTACCTTGCCCGAAGTGCTAACAAAATTGATTTGGTAGGAATACTCACCTCTAGGCAGGTCCTTAACTAAAAATGTACCTGTAGTAGAGCGAAGTTTTTGCTCATGCAATGAAAGTTCGTAATGGCCTGGAGCATTTGGCGTTACTGAAGCGCTGATGGTTACGTTACCCATTGTGTTTCGAATAGTCCCATCAATAGCGGGAGAAGCAACGCTTATTTCATGTTCAACGGGTTTTTTCTGTTTAATGATTTTAAGCTGTTTCGTTTTAACAGTTGGATTTTGTACTACAGTCGTCGTGTTAGAAGCAAAATCTACTTCAACAGCTCCTGGCGTTGGTTGGTCTGAATAGGTAGTTGTTCCGTCTTTGTTTACCGTTTTATATATTTTACCTGCGTGCACAGAATTCGACAGTGCTAGACCAAAGATGATCAGTACCATAAAACGTTTTGATGTTAAGAACTTAGCTATATTCATATAAGTGACCTACGTGACATCATAACAGTGTAGTCGTTTTCGAATAAAAAAAAAGCCTGTAAACACAGGCTTTAGTATAGATATTTATATTTAGTTAAAGCGGAGCCAATGAATGGTTAACTTATCGACCCAGGACAACCTAAATAATTAGCGCTTATACACTGTAGTACATTTCAAATTCAACGGGGTGAGTTGACATATTTAATTTTTCAACGTCAGCAGACTTCAGCTTAATGTAAGCGTCGATCATGTCGTTGCTCATTACGCCACCAACCGTTAAGAAGTCACGGTCTGTATCTAGTGCCGCTAAAGCTTCTTCTAGTGAACTAGCAACTTTAGGGATCTGCGCCGCTTCTTCAGGTGGTAAGTCGTATAAATCTTTGTTCATTGACTCGCCTGGGTGGATCTTATTCTTTATTCCGTCAAGACCAGCCATCAACAAAGCAGTAAACGCTAAGTATGGATTAGCTGATGGGTCAGGGAAACGAACTTCGATGCGACGTGCTCTTTCACTCGTTACGTAAGGAATACGAATGGAAGCCGAACGGTTGCGCGCTGAGTAAGCTAACATAACTGGTGCTTCGAAACCTGGGACCAAACGCTTGTAAGAGTTGGTTGACGCATTGGCAAAAGCATTGATTGCCTTCGCATGTTTTATAATGCCGCCGATATAGAACAATGCTTCGTCAGAAAGGCCCGCATAGCTGTCGCCAGCAAAGGTGTTTTTGCCGTCTTTGGTAATTGACATATGGCAATGCATACCAGAACCATTATCGCCGACTAGAGGCTTCGGCATAAAGGTAGCAGTTTGGCCGTATGCGTCTGCAACGTTATGCACTACATACTTGTATATTTGAATTTCGTCTGCTTTTTTAACCATTGTATTAAATTTACAGGCTATTTCATTTTGTCCTGCAGTGGCAACTTCATGGTGATGAGCTTCAACAACTAAACCCATTTCTTCCATAACCAGACACATTGCTCCACGCGTATCATGCGCAGAATCGACTGGAGCTACAGGGAAATATCCGCCTTTAACGCCAGGACGATGACCTTTATTACCACCTTCGAATTCAGCACCAGAGTTCCAAGCCGCTTCTTCAGCATCAATTTTGAAAAACGAACCAGACATATCTGTGTGGTAGCGAACGTCGTCGAATAAAAAGAATTCTGGCTCTGGGCCAAATAACACAGCATCTCCGATGCCAGTGGATTTCAAATAGGCTTCACCACGTTTAGCAACTGAACGCGGGTCACGATCATAACCTTGCATCGTTGATGGCTCGAGAACGTCGCAAGTAATATTAATTTGGGTCTCTTCAGCGAACGGGTCTAAAACCGCCGTTGTAGGATCTGGCATAAGCACCATGTCAGACTCATTGATGCCTTTCCAGCCGGCAATTGATGAACCGTCGAACATTTTGCCTTCTTCAAAGAAGTCTTCATCTACTTGGTGTGTAGGGATAGTAACATGCTGCTCTTTACCCTTTGTATCCGTAAAGCGCAAATCAATAAATTTTGCTTCGCTTTCTTTAATTAGCTCTAGTGCCGACTCAATTGACATACTGCCCTCCGATAAAAAAATGTCCTTGCACAGACTTCGCGTCCACACAAATGTTAAAACTATTCTATAAGCTTTCAAAATAGCTGTTTAAAACTATAAGCGATATTCGTGCCATATAGCAATGAAATAAAAGTCCTCGTAAACACTGGCTTGGCATTGAGGTGCGCATTAAATGGCACCACCTCCCTGCACCAAAAAGATCCCAAAAGAGATTAATTTGGTGCAAAAACATTTTAATGTGTTTATTTGGTGCATATTGATAAGCAATAACCGATTTAAGCTGACTTCGTTGCTTACCAAAAATCGTTTTTCTGTATTAAAAAATTATTATGCAAGAAAATCAGCTACTTTTCGGTCGTATTGTCGTAAATAAATATAACGATATAAGCTAATATAACTTACGCAAAATTTTGCCGACAAAATAACGAGACTGGATGATATGATGAATTATGTGAAAATTGCTTTTTTTACGCTAGTAATTAGTTTTACTGGATGTGTTTCGTGGGTATTTGCAAAGAGTCCGTTTAACGATATGCCAGAGGGTGTTTATACCCTCGATTTGAGTCATGCATCGGTAGTTTGGAAAGTGTCACATTTGGGCTTATCCAATTATGTTGCTCGGTTTGCAGATTTTGATGCCGCTATTGATTACGATTCTTCGGATATTACAAAAAGCACAGTGACTGTCAAAATTAATCCTATGTCGATTCAAACGGCTTATCCGAATGCCAAAGAGAAGGATTTTAATAATATTCTTGCTACAGACAAAAACTGGTTCAATGCTGCTGAATTTGCCAGTATCGACTTCGTTTCTACCTCAATAGAAATGACTGGAGAGAAAACTGCGGTGATGCAAGGCAATCTTACCTTCTTGGGTTTATCTAGAACCGTTTCGCTTGATGTTAAATTTAATGGCGCGATGCTAAAGCAGCCTTTTAATGGCAAACCAACGATGGGATTTTCTGCAACCACAATGATAAAACGTACAAACTGGGGAATGGACAAATATGCACCGAATATTGGTGATGACGTTGAAGTGCTGATTGAAGGCGAGTTTGTTAAAACAGATGGTTAACAACCTCACTGGCAAGCAAAATCGATATCATAGTCTAAGTATTTTATTGCATTGGACGGTAGTTATTGGGCTTTTATTTATGTTTGCGAGTGGCTTGTATATGGTCAACGGAGACATCAGTAAGGCAGATCAATACAAGCTCTTTCAAATCCACAAAGCAGCCGGCGTTGTAATGTTGTGGGCTTTACTTATCCGCGTTAGTGTGCGAGTGCTTATTCCTGCTCCTGAGCTCCCTGAAGGATTTTCAAGGAACGACAAGGTAAAAGCAAAAACAGGACATCTAGTGTTGTACATCGCTGTTGTTATTATGCCTTTATCCGGCTGGCTAATGGTATCGGCGAGTCCTTTTGGCCTACCCACTTTTGTATTTGTTGACTGGATAAAATGGCCCCATATTCCTGGCGTCGCTCGGAACAAAGTAATTGAAACGATTGCAAACAATACACATTGGATAACGGCATCAATTTTGTCTGCACTTATTATCGGCCACGTCGGGGCCGTTATCTGGCATAGAAAGAAACACGGGGTGAATTTATTGAATCGTATTTGGTGGTCAAAGGCTAAAAGATAGACCATTCGATATCCTCCCAGCTTATATTTTGGAAAACGGTAAAATGTTAAAAACACACTTTAAATTTGAGAGCACAACAAAGCCCTCGACAGAGAAAAAAAGCTATTACTTCTCTTTTACTACTCTTGTAATGGTTTTGCTGGTTGCGGGTATTGATTCAGCGCAGGCATCGAGTCAAGAAAAACTAACCGTCAGTGCAAAAGGTAGTCAAATTACCTTTGCAGGCGAACATGTTGGTATGACCTTTTCAGGCGTTTTTAACAAGTGGGATGCCGAACTTATATTACCACCCGAAACATCACCAAAAATAATAGCGACGTTTGATGTTGCGTCTGCCAAAACCGGGGACAGCACTTACGACAGCACATTACCTGAGGGGGATTGGTTTGATGTTGAAAATCACCCCACAGGTGTATTTAAAAGCAGTCAAATTATCGCTAAAGACAATGATTACCAAGTAACGGGGACGTTAACATTGCGCGGCATCAGCCAACCAGTTTCATTCTTATTAAAGAATAACAGCACAACATTAACGGCAAGTTTCAGTATAGACCGACTCGCGTATAAAATCGGAATGGATTCAGATCCTGACGCTGAATGGGTGAGCAAAGAAATAAAAATGACGTTAACCCTGCTCAAAGAAAATAAAAAGGAGATTTAAAGTCAACGGAAATCTAAATGTGCAGTTAAATAGATGGCTCGTAGCTTGAAAATCAAGGATTTATTCCAGTTTTGATTGTTTTTTGTGACTAAATGATAAAGTTTGTCGCTAATTGCTGAATAAATCTGTAGAATCCGCGCCCAACAATCTAAGGGGTTTTTCCCTTCGCATTTATTTATTGAGAGTAAAACATGCCTTCAGCCATTGCAAATCTTCGCAATATCGCGATTATCGCTCACGTCGACCACGGTAAAACGACCCTAGTTGATAAGCTTCTTCAACAATCAGGCACATTAGAAAGCCGAGGTGTAGCCGAAGAACGCGTAATGGATTCAAACGACATTGAAAAAGAACGTGGTATTACGATCCTTGCTAAAAACACAGCGATTAACTGGAATGAATACCGCATCAATATCGTGGATACTCCAGGACACGCTGACTTCGGTGGTGAAGTTGAACGTGTTATGTCTATGGTCGACTCTGTGCTCCTATTAGTAGACGCGCAAGAAGGACCGATGCCGCAAACGCGTTTCGTAACACAAAAAGCTTTCGCACAAGGTCTTAAGCCAATCGTTGTTATCAATAAAATTGACAAGCCAGGTGCACGTCCTGATTGGGTAGTTGATCAAGTATTCGATCTTTTTGACAATCTAGGTGCTACTGACGAACAGCTTGACTTCCAAGTTGTTTATGCGTCTGCAATTAATGGCTGGGCAACAATGGATTACAACGTGCCTAGTGACAGCATGCAGCCTTTGTTTCAGGCTATCGTTGACCAAGTAGAAGCGCCAAACGGCGACCCTGCGGCTCCGTTACAAATGCAAATTTCACAACTTGATTACAATTCTTATGTTGGTGTAATTGGTGTTGGCCGCATCACTAGCGGTACCGTAAAGATAAATCAGCAAGTGACTGTGGTAAACGCCAAAGGCGAGAAGCGTAATGGTAAAGTTGGTAAAGTATTAGGTTATTTAGGCCTCGAACGCCATGATATTGAATCTGCAGATGCAGGGGATATTGTTGCAATTACTGGTTTAGGTGAGTTAAAAATTTCCGATACAGTGTGTGACGTTAACCACGTTGTAGCGCTTAAACCTTTATCTGTAGACGAACCAACTGTTATCATGACTTTCCAAGTAAACACGTCTCCATTTGCAGGTAAAGAAGGTAAGTACGTTACATCACGCAATATCCTTGAACGCTTACAACACGAATTAGTGCACAACGTTGCCCTGCGTGTTGAAGAGATGAGCGATCCTGATAAATTTAGGGTTTCTGGTCGTGGTGAACTTCACTTGGGTATATTGATTGAAAACATGCGGCGAGAAGGTTACGAGTTAGCAGTATCTCGTCCAGAAGTTATTCTGAAAACGGTAGATGGCAAGCTGATGGAACCGTTCGAAACATTGACGATCGATGTTGAAGAACAACATCAAGGTGCTATGATTGAGCAACTTGGTATGCGTAAAGGTGAAATGACGAACATGACACCAGACGGCAAGGGTCGCACACGTGTCGACTTCATCATTCCAAGTCGTGGCTTGATTGGTTTTCAAACTGACTTCATGACAATGACATCGGGTTCTGGATTGATTTATCATTCGTTTGACCATTATGGCCCGCACAAAGGCGGAAGTATTGGCACACGTAAAAATGGTGTACTGATTGCTAACGCTACAGGTAAAGCACTTACCAATGCAATATTTAACTTGCAAGAACGTGGTCGCATGTTTATTGGACATGGTATTGAAGTTTATGAAGGTATGATTATCGGTATTCACAGCCGTGAAAACGACTTAACTGTGAATGCGCTTAAAGGCAAACAGTTAACCAATGTTCGTGCTTCAGGTACTGATGAAGCACAGACCTTAGTACCACCAATTGTTTATACACTTGAGCAAGCGCTAGAATTTATAGATGACGATGAGTTAGTGGAAGTAACACCGCTGAGCATACGCCTTCGTAAAAAGTTATTGTCTGAGAACGAGCGTAAGCGAGCTGGTCGTCCTAAAAAGGATTAGTCTGGCGCCTCAACTCCGTTAGTAGATGAATTAAACCCAGCAATTGCTGGGTTTTTTATTATCAACTAGCCATGTAACAAACATTGTAAAAAACTGAACCTATTAATGACTTTTAACGTAGACTTTGGTCTATAAAATCAAAAACTCAATGAGATAATTTGTTTATGACGATTCGCCGAAGTTACCTACCTATGTTTGTATTCACGTTAGTTTTTGCCAGCACTGTGAATGCCCAGTCTTGGGGTGGTAGAGGTGAAAGTAAAACTAAAGTGTTGGTTGAGCCTTTGGCGTATCAAGCTCAGCAATCTAGTCTTGAAGCTGTAGGCACTGCGGAAGCGGTGAAATCCATTATTTTATTCCCAGCGGTTAGTGAAAGAGTGATTTCGGTCAACTTCGTTCCTGGTCAAAAAGTTGAAAAGGACCACGTTTTATTAACACTTTATAACGAACGTGAGGCAATTGCATTCGAACGCGGGAAAATACAGTTAAACGACGCAACAAGAGAATACAACCGCTTAGTAGAGAGTCGCAAAAAAGGCGCTGCAGCTCAGAGCCAAGTAGATATTGCTAGTACACAGCTCGCCTTTGCAGAAATTGCCGTAAAGGAAGCAGAAGTTGCGCTAAGAGAACGGATTATCAAAGCTCCTTTTAGCGGTATTGTTGGCTTCACTGACGTGGAGGTTGGTGACCGTATTACCCAACAAACCAGAATCACTACGCTGGATGATAGAAAGACGCTTTTTATTAATTTTTCAGCACCTGAAGTAGCATTGGCAGTCCTCAGCAGTCAGCCTGAAGTAACATTAACTCCTTGGCAAAACCGCAGCGTTAATATTAGCGCTAGCATCGCTCAAATAGACACCCGAATTAGTGAACTTGACCGGACAATCAAAGTTAGGGCAAAATTAAATAATATCGACGATAAATATCGACCCGGTATGAGCTTCAGAGTGAAGTTGTCGGTTGAAGGCCAGGAATATGTTGCTATTCCTGAAGCAGCGCTATTGTGGGGTGCGACTGGCGCATACGTTTGGCAAATGTTTGATGGCAAAGCCAATAGAGTAGATGTGCAGATACAAGAACGCTTACGTGGGACAATTTTAGTAATTGGAGAATTTAACGCTGAGGCAATGCTGGTGGTGGAAGGTGTGCAACAGTTGCGACAGGGGCAAAGTCTTGAGGCGTTAAATAAGCCTGAGGTCGTGTCATGAAAAAAAATGATTCAAGTCAAATAAACGATTTACCCTCACTCTCTATTCGCCGCCCTGTGCTGGTTATGGTAATGAACCTGCTTATCATTTTAGCAGGCTTTGCCGCCGTTAATGACTTAGAAATTAGGGAACTACCTGATGTAGACCGCCCAATCGTCACTGTTTCAGCTAATTATCCTGGAGGTTCTCCTGAGACTGTTGATAGTGAAGTAACCAGCCGTTTAGAAGGGGCGGTTGCCAGAGTTAGCGGTGTTGACTCAATTAACGCCTCTAGTGAAGAAGGCTCTTCACGGATTCGTGTTGAATTTCGCCCCGGCACGGATCTCGAGGATGCTGCAAATGAGCTCCGTGAATCAGTTAGCCGAGTGCAACGCATGTTACCTGCAGAAGTTGAGCAGCTATCAATTATAAAAGCAGACAACGACGCTCAGGCAGTTGTAAGCTTAGCCATAAGTAGCGACAGCCTAGATATGGAGACGTTAACCGAACGTGTTGAGGTTGACTTAGCGCCGCTATTTTTGAGTATTCCCGGCGTTGCTGATGTATCGCTAGACGGTCAACGCCAGCGCGTTATGCGAGTATCTGTCGACCCATTACGTTTGACCAGCTTCAACCTTTCCATGACCGACGTGTCTGCAGCTTTGCGCTTAGCGCCATTCGATGTACCTGCTGGCAGTGTTAAATCGCAAGACCAAGAATTGATTGTGAGGGCTGATGCAACTTCTGTATCTACACAAGATATTGAGCAAATTTTAATTTCCGGTGATACTCGAATAGGTGATGTTGCGAGTGTTTATTTTGGCCCCGCCGATTCCCGTAGTATGGTCAGACTCGATGGCAAACCCGTTGTAGGTTTAGGTATCATACGACAGGCGCGCTCCAATACTATAGAAATTTCTGATGAAGTGCTGGCGATGGTTAAAAGCCTAGATACCCGCTTTACTGACCTAAATATTGTTGTCACATCCGATGATGCAGAATTTATTCGTAGTTCGGTAAATGAAGTAATGATGTCTCTAGGGCTAACTATATTATTAGTTATTGGCACGTTGTGGCTGTTTTTAGGTAGCTTCAGAGCTACCTTAGTGCCAGCACTGTCGATACCAGTCTCATTAGTCGGCGCGCTAGTTATCATGTGGGTCCTTGGCTTCTCTATCAATATCCTAACCTTACTAGCGTTAGTGCTTGGAACCGGGCTTATTGTTGATGATGCCATCGTGGTATCCGAAAACATTCAGCGCCGCCGTGCCCAAGGTATGGGGTCAAGAGCCGCCGCGGTTTTAGGTACAAGAGAAGTTTTCTTTGCGGTCGTTGCCACCACTGCTGTCCTTGCTGCAGTTTTTATTCCTATCGCTTTTTTACCATCTACCGCCGGCAGACTATTCAGAGAGTTTGGAGGAGTGCTAGCCGGCGCAGTAATAATTTCCTCATTCGTTGCATTGAGTTTAGTACCAGCGTTAACAGCCAAGTTGCCGAAAAAGACAACGAATAATAGCTTTTTTGACCGTACGCTAGGTGCCTTTGGTACTCGCATGTTAAATGGGTATATGGCTTTGCTTCACCAGGCTTTGCGTTTTTCATGGTTAACAGTGTTAGTGTCAGTTGTATCTGCTGGCGGCGCCGCATTGCTTTATGAACAAATTGAAAATCAACTTTTACCTGCTGAAGACAGAGGTGTTATACGGGTTTTTGCGCGAGGTCCCGATGGTGCCGGATTAAATTATATGAATCGACAAGCCGAGAAGATGGAAGAGATCCTACTGCCTTATGTTAAGGATGCAGACGTCGATTCGATTTATACGGTTGTTGGCCGCTGGGATCCTAATTTAGTTTTCATCACTGTACCACTTGCACATTGGGACGAGAGAGAAAAGTCACAGCAAGATATTATAAATGAAATGCGACCTAATCTTGCTGCAATTCCTGGAGCCCCAGCGCGCGCATTTGGAAGTAACAGCCTAAATCTGCGTGGTCAAGGTGGCGGCTTGGAATTGGCGCTTACAGGTGATACCTACGCGCGTATTTATGAGTCTGCACTGGCTTTCGGTAAACTTATTGAAGAAACACTACCCGAGCTTGGCAGGCCTAATATTGGTTACCAGCCAACCCAACCACAACTGAGAGTGAACATTGATAGACGCAGAGCAGAGGAATTAGGCGTCCCTTTCAGTGATATATCGACTACATTAAGAGCCGCCATCAGTGGCGACGACATAACCGATCTCAATATTGGCGATCAAGCGATTCCATTAATATTGCAGTCATCGAAGAGGAACACCGCTAATCCGTCCGATTTAACGAACCTCTTCGTAAAATCAAATAACGGAATTTTAGTGCCATTATCGAGTCTCGCATTTATTAGTGAAGAGGGGGTTGCCGCTGAATTGGAGCGCCACGCTCAGCGCAGAGCTATTGAAATTGATTTAGAGCTACCTGACAGTATAACGATGGCAGAAGCTGTTGAGCGAATACGTGATATCGCTAATCAAAATCTACCGGATGGAATCGGACTCGTGTTTTTAGGCGAAGCGCTTACTTTTGAAGAAACATCGAACCAAATTGCCATGACCTATTTATTTGCATTCATTATTGTATTGCTAGTGTTGGCAGCTCAATTTGAGAGTATCAATAGTGCAATTGTGGTCATGCTAACAGTACCTTTTGGTATCGCAGCTGCTATCTATGCCCTTTACCTTACGGGCACTTCGATCAATATTTATTCTCAAATAGGACTCGTCATGCTCATCGGCTTAATTGCAAAAAATTCTATTCTACTAGTTGAATTTGCTGACCAACTGCGAGATCGAGGTATGGCAGTTAATGACGCGATAGTTCAGGCTGCATCTGTTCGATTACGTCCAATAATGATGACCTTAATGTCGACAATATTAGGTGGATTGCCCTTAATACTGTCAACGGGCGCAGGCGCTGAATCAAGAAATTCTATTGGTTGGGTGGTCTTTGGTGGCTTAGGTATCGCTGTTGTTTTTACCCTATTTTTAACGCCCGTTTTATACAAGTTCATTGCTCCATTCTCAAAGCCAAGAGCCGACGAGAGTGACCGCTTAGAAACTGAACTTAAGGCTGCAGAGCAACAAAGCCTTTAATTTTTTACATCTCAACCATAATATCACTAGCATAACGGGTGACCAGAAGCTTTTTGCCTATGATCACCCGTTATGAAATATTCCTACAAGTTCTTTAGTAATCAAAATTTGTGCTTTAAACTCGATAGTCATTATATATTGTCAACCAACAGCTGCGCTGCCAAAGCATCAAAAATCAAAGGACCCGCAATGAACTTTAGTGATAAACCAGACCGTAAAGCATCGAAAGCCTACAAATGGGAAAAGTACACAGGCACTGGTATATTGCCTATGTGGATTGCCGACACCGAATTTCGTTGCGCAGAACCGATTTTAGAGGCATTGCATAAACGGATTGAAGACGGTTTACTCGGCTACACATTGCCAGCACATGATACTAATGCGATTAATGCAATAGTTAGCTGGTGTGAAAAGCAATATAATTGGCAGGTAGACCCCAAGTGGATTATCTGGACTCCCGGTGTTGTGCCCGCATTTAACGTTGCAATACAAGCCTGTTGTGATGCTGGTGATACTGTTATCGTGCAAACGCCTAATTACCCACCTTTGCTAGCAGCGCCTGGTATCAATGGACTAAATAGAGCTTGTGTGCCAACTATTGAAGTTGACGGACGTTGGACTATCGATTTTAATGCACTAGAAAGTGCAGCAGCAGACCCAAAAGCAACGATCTTTATTATGTGTAATCCGATGAATCCTGTCGGTTCAGTTCTCACTCAAGCAGAGTTGGATAGAGTCGCTAGTATCTGTCGAAAACATGAGGTTATGCTTTGTTCCGACGAAATCCACTGCGATTTAATATTAGATGATGTTAATCATCTGCCCGCCGGTGCTCACAAAGAATTAAGCGAACATTCGATCACGCTAATGGCTGCAAGTAAAACATTTAACGTTGCTGGCTTAGGTACTTCATTCGCCATTGTTCCAAATACGGCATTACGAGCAGCATTTAATAAGTCTGCTCGAGGAATTGTCCCATGGGTAACTGTCACCGGTTTAACAGCAACCAATGCCGCTTTTAGACTCTGCGACGATTGGCATAAAGCTCAATTAGACTATTTGAAAGATAACCGTGATTACTTAGTCTCTGAGATAAACAAAATACCGGGTTTAAGAGCCATCTCGCCAGCTGCCACCTTTTTACTTTGGGTTGATGCAAGTGGCCTGAATGTATCAAACACACAAAACTGGTGCGAGGAAAAAGGTATTGGGCCTTCACCCGGTCGAGACTTTGGCGAAAAAGATTTTTTTAGACTCAACTTTGGTTGTTCTCGCGACTATTTAGTAGAAGCAATTACAAAGCTGTCCTCTTAACGAGGACTTTACGCTTTAGGGATGATAACGCTGTCGGCAAGAATTTCATAAACAACGCCTTCTTGCAAAGCAGACGAGTCGCCTTGCATGTCTTGATTGAAGTGGGTGATTTGTTCTGCTGTCATTTCTTTTTTAATGAGCTTACCTGCTAATATTACCGTTTTCCCCGCGATGTCAGTTGGTACAAAAAAGCCATAATCTCGAAATTTGACACGCATAACATCATCACCTTCTCGAGCAATAAAGAAACATCCTTTTTTCTGACAAACCTTGGCAACTTTAGTCTCAACCTGAAAAGCGTTGCTAACATACGATGCAGAATATGAAGTCAATTCATGTAATGTTACTTTTTTAAGCCTCTTATCGAGCAAGGCACCAAAGGTTTCAGATTGAGCATCCGTTGCTACGGGCTCAGACAATCTGAGTGTATTATTGGTTTTAGTAGCATCAGGCATATCGGATGCCAGCGCTACCATGCTCACGCCGGAAACTATCATTGTCACCGCTAAAACTTGTTGAAACTTTATAGTATACCTACCCTATTTATTTATTTACTTAAACTGTCAGTGCCAATGCTATTCTTTTTCACGATTTTTTATCATTACGTTTTTAACTTGGGCTCCATCACTTCAATGCTAACCCCAGCATGATCCGCTAAGCGTGCAATTAAAGGCTCATTTAAAGCTGATGCAGGAGTCCAAAAACCTCCCTTCACATCAGGAATATCTTTTGATATGCACAGCACGGCCTGTGCCAACATTTTTGCTGTCGAACCATAACCAGGGTCACGATCACCTTCTACTTTCACTACTAATTGCTCACCATTGGGCATATCGGCGTAAAAACGCATATCAAACATGCCGTTCAATTGCTGCTCTGGCGTCGGGCCTTCACCCGGTTTAGCTAATACATAATTTGCTAATAATTTTCTTAATGGCGATAGGCTTGCTGCTAGCATGAAAGCACCTAAGCCCAGCGTAAACGTCCACGCCTGAAAGCCGCTTTTAGCTGTCATCGCTTCATCGTAAAGAAAATCCTCTCCGTATTGATTGCCTAACAGTGCATTGGAACGATGAACAACGCGTTCATTGATTGAAGCCATTACAAAAGGCATAGTCCAAACACCTAACGAATCATCGCGTTGCGCGCCTTTATGATTCTTTTGACGCTGTTTAAACGGGTGGCCGGATGGACAAAGAACGTAAGGGTTTACCAGTACTTTGCGCAATTCAGGATTTTCTTTTACTTCTTTAAATACGTTTAGCATACTAGCGATAGTGCCGCCTGATGCCGCGCCTTTAACTTTTCTGACGCGCATTTTGACGTACTTTGCAGGTGCTGAAGTTTGTTTGATAGCGGTCTGTTGTAGCTTATAAACACCCAAATCAGAAGGAATAGAATCAAAACCAGTACAATGCACAATCCGTGCACCGGAGCTTTTTGCATCGGCTTCATACTTTTCTAACATTTGCTTTATCCACTGCGGTTCGCCAGTTAAATCACAATAATCGGTACCTGATTGCGCACACACTTTAACAAGTATTTCACCATAAAGTGCATAAGGCCCAACTGTACTTACGACAGCTTTAGTTTTTTCACAGAGCACTTTTAGCGTTTTTTCATCAGAGGAATCAGCAACAAAATGAGGTATTTCATTTAAATTCAAACGTTGTTTCAGTTCTTGCAGTTTACTCTCACTTCTACCAGCAATTGCCCACGTGTATTCTTCACTTGTGTAGCCAGCTAAATACTCCGCCATAATTTGACCGACGAAAGAAGTTGCACCATATAAAATGAAATCAAATTGTTGGTCACTGCTGCTCATATTATTTTATAGCCCTTTGGTTGTAAATTTGTGTTTTTACTCAGTCTGTGTTGCATTTACAGTTCGTTTTTATTACATGGGCACAGTTTTATACTCACTATAGCCACTTACAATAATAGCTGACTTCACTACATCTTGTTTCTCTTATCTATTTTGATAGATAATTATGGTAGTAAGCAAGAAGCACGTGAGCTGAAGAATGCATACCTTGGTTAGTTAGTAATTAAAGTTTATTTAACATTAGATGTAAACAAAATATAAAAATCTCTCACATCAGGTATAGTTTAAAATATTCGATGATATCTATGAAGTAACAAATAGGAAGACATATGCCTACGCCAAACCTAAAGAACTACAGCACAATTGCAATAAATATTGCCGATGAAATTGCCCATATTCAGCTATGCCGCCCGCAGGAATTGAATAGTATGATTGCGGCTTTTTGGACTGAACTTCCAGAAGCTGTTAGATATATTGATGAACATGCATTAGCGCGCGTTATCGTGATTTCGTCTGAAGGGAAACACTTTAGTGCTGGTATGGATTTATCTGTTTTTCAAAATATGGGGGCTAGTTTTAATGGAGAACCGGCTAGGAGAGCAGAAGCATTTAGACGACATGTATTAAAGTTACAAGACGCATTTAATGCCCTAGAAGAAGTTAGAATGCCGGTTTTAGTAGCGGTGCAAGGCGGTGTGATTGGTGGCGCGGTTGATATGATAAGTGCTTGCGACAGTCGTTATTGCACTCAAGATGCATTTTTCTGTATCAAAGAAACTGAAATTGGAATGACGGCCGATGTTGGCACACTGCAACGACTGCCCCATCTGATCGCGCAAGGTTTAGTCAGGGAACTGGCTTACACCGGCAGAAATATGATGAGCCAAGAAGCGCAATCTAGTGGTTTAGTAAATCATGTATATAGTGACCAAGAGACAATGTTGACTGAAGTCATGAAAATTGCAAAAACCATTGCAAGTCATTCACCAATGGCCGTTGCTGGATGCAAGGAAATGATAAACTATACAAGAGACCATGATGTTACAGATAGCCTAAATTACATGGCGACTTGGCAAAGCGGTATGTTACAAATGCCGGATGTAATGGAGGGCATGAGTGCGGGACAACAAAAGCGTCAACCCATATTTGAAAATCTTTTACCTAAAAAAGTGGATTAGCCTTGGCTAATCAACTTTTTAAACTTTTAAATCAATACAAATTAAAAACGTGAGGCATGCTATTTCGCTGAATTTAGCACTATCGCGAATACGCTTCTAAGTTCGTCTGCGGATTGAAAACCATAAAATACCGAGTACTGATTGTCTTTAATAATCACAAAACCTGGAGAGCCTTTTAAAACTAGTGGCTCACCTTCTTCGTCCATTAAATCATCAAGTGTGTTCGGGAAAATACCGAGTGTGCTCATATTGGCTGGTACAAAGTCATTATTTAACGTATCAATAATATCCTGCTCAACGAACACTTCCTTTTTCATTTTTTTACAGGCTGAACAGAAGGTCATTTCTGCAAAAACGAAGACTGGTTTTTGTGAATCTAACGCTCTAGCATCCTCATAGTCTAACCAATGAACTGACTGCTGAGATGCTTTTATTTCATACGCAGAGTCTGAGGCGTTCTGGGCATTAACTGCCGCAGACAAACTTAATAGACACATAATTATAACAATAAGCGCATTGGTTTTTAACGCTAAGCTTTTAAAAATCCAGTTTTCTGATAAGCAGGCCATGAGTCGGTCCATTATTGAGTAAGTTAAACTGTGTATTTATACACATCATACTTAACAAGACCGACTCGGTACTTAATTATATTCAGACTTTTGCGGATTTATTTAAAATTTAGCTCTTACACCTAGAATAAATGCGCGGCCTTGCACAGGCGTTAGATCTTTTAAGAAGGAAGTGTGCACCCGTGCTTCTTCATCTGCCAAATTACGACCCTTCAAATAAAAGGTGACATCGGCATTATTGAATGAGGTAATATAGTTAACATCAAGGTCTACTAGTGTGTAGCCTTTAGTTTCACTTTCAAATTCAGCGACTCTGTCTTGCGTAAAGTATTTATGTAAGGATAACTCTGCCTGCCAATCGCCAACAACATAGTTAGCACTTACACCAAATCTTGATGGTGGTGTTCTTGGTAGATATTGGCTCCCACCCAAATTATCATCAAGTTTACTACGTACTAAATCACCTTGAGCTTGCAGTTGCAACGAAGCTGTGGCTTGCCAGTTAATTTGTGCTTCAAAACCATATAAATCGACATCAACAGCAGTAAAAAGGAATACAGGTAATTCATCTGCATGACCTTCGTGATCATCTGCCATGATTATATCTTCAGCTGAGGCGACTAGCTCCTCGTGCTCTTCTTCAAGTACAAAACCGGAATCTGCAGAGAAATAATAATCATCAACTTGATTATAAAATGCATTAAGTACAAACCCAAATTCACCACTAAATTTTCTGAGCGATATATCGACATTGTTAGATTTTTCAATGGCTAGATCTTGCATGTTAAAGACAACATCTCCGTCGTCGGTAATATCATAAAAGGCACCAACTTCATAAGTACTGGTCCCAATATGCGGACCAAAACTGTATATTTCAGCGCTAGATGGTGCGCGCTGAGCATGCACATATGATAAGCCCAAATTATAACCTTGTGTGAAGTCCCAAACGGCCCCAATTGAAGCACTCAGCGGCGTGAACGAAGCGCTACTGGACTGACTCGCGGCCAATAAACTGCTATGTTCATTTTCGTCATGATGATCCATGTCAGCATGTTCATCCTCAGCGTGCATTTCTAAAAATTTTGTTTCCCCGATTTGAATGATAGGCACATCAATTTCTACTTGCTCTACTCTTACACCCAATTGGAACAAAACATCGCCAAAGTGTTGTTCTTCTATTATACCTACGCCAAAACTATTCGTTTTTGAAGGCGGTGAAAATGCCTCTTCACCAACGGCTTCGAAGTCACTTGCCTTATAGTGAAAACTCAGACCACCTCGCCAACCAGAAACAGGTTGATGTATTACTTCAACGCGCGCTTCATATGATTTGTTCTCAAAAACAGTACCTATTTCTCCATTTTCAATTTCCGCATGCTTATAATCAGTAAAAGCAAAGCCCGTATTAATTGCGCTGATAAAGTCTGCATTTATTTGATGCTTACTTGAAATTTGGTAACGGTTTTGTTGTAAGTCACCTTGGACTACTTCTTCAAGGTCTTCTTCGGCTTCACTGCCAAGCTCATCGCTATGTTCTTCTTCGTGTGCATGCCCAGGTATACTATAAAGACTCGACATGTGCTCCATTGAAAATCCAATATGCCCGTTATCTAATAAATAACTCGCCCCAAATGTAATCCCCTTAGTCCTGCTAGATGAATTTTCTACAATGCCTTCATATTCTTCGTGCTCGCCTTCATGTTCTGCGCTATCGCCTTCATCATGCTCATCGGCATCACCTTCAGCATGACCTGGGATCCGATAATCGTCGGCATCACGATAGTAACCTTGCAAATTAAAGGCAAAATTACCTTCTCCGCCTTTAATGAAACCTGAAACAGTTTCTTCACTATTATTCGTATTACGATCTGTCGATACCTCACCTTCCCATTCGTTGTTTTCCGGAATACGCTGGTCAACAACGTTAACAACGCCACCAATCGCACCACTTCCATAAAACAGGGTCGCAGGTCCTCGAAGCACTTCAATCTGAGTAGCAGTTGACGCATCTGTAGCAACAATATGATCCGGACCTATCCGAGAAGCATCTCCGGAATCTAAACCATTTTGTGTGACCAATACCCGCGGACCATCCAGTCCCCTAATAATTGGCGAGCTCGCAACTGAACCATAAAACGTAGAATGCACTCCGACTTCGTTTTTCAGTGTTTCACCCAGCGTAGATGCTTGTTTTTTGCGTAACTCGTCACCGGCAATAACACTAACAGGTGCTGCTGACTCTATTGTCGAAGCATGGAACGCACTCGCTGTTACATCAAAAATTTCAATACTCGAACTGGCAACTACAATTTCAACATTAAACAAGCCCGACTCTGGAACACTTAATTCTGTTTTTGAATGTATGTGCCTTGAGCTTGCCACATGAATTTCAATATTTCCCGGTTTTACATTCTCGAAAAGGAAACCTCCATCGGCTTGAATTAGTGCCGTTTTATTTGTTCCCATAATTTGCACAATGCCCTTAGCAAGAGGCAATCCAGCGTTGTCTAATACGACTCCAGAAAGACTTTGAGCTTGAATTGAAATCGCAAAAGTAGATAAAACAGATAGTGACAAAAAAGTGAGCGGTCTAGGTCGGCAATTCACAATAAACATTCCATAAATAATGATGATATTAATATTAAATAGAATGTTATACTATAACATTTTAAGTGTAAAGTGATTATATGTTAATTATTAGATGTATTTACTAACAGGCATTTAAGAGGTTTTTCAATATTAAATAGAATGTTATGGATGCTCTAACCAGAATAAAACAGAGATCAAAATTATTTACGAGGGTGCTAAATACTTACCCTAAAATAGCATCAATTGTCTATTTACGAGCCATTTCGCTATTCAGGGGTCTGAGCTCTAAAATCAGTGGCAACTACCCTATTTCGGCCCATTGATTTAGCTTCGTATAAACAACGATCTGCAGTTTCTAAGAACGCTTCACTATCAAATTTACTACCGTCGCTCGGACTTGTCGTCACACCAATGCTAATCGTCAATGATTTGTGAACAACAGATTTAACATGAGGGATAGCTAATCCTTCTATTTTTTCACGCACTTTCTCAGCAAGAAGAGCCCCTTCTCTTTCGCAAGAGTCAGTCAGTAATATAACGAACTCTTCGCCACCGTAACGAGCAACAAAATCTAAAGGACGCGAGGCCCCTTTCTTTAGAGCTTGCGCAACTTGTTTAAGAACTACATCACCTTGCCCATGGCCATAGTGGTCGTTGTATTGTTTAAAGAAATCGATATCTATTAGCATAAGGGATATTACGCGTTTATTGCGAAGCGCATACCTGCAGGCAGCAAAATAACGTTTATCAAATAAGCGTCTGTTTGAAATACCCGTTAAACCGTCAATCCACGCTAACTTTTCTAACGCTGCTGTCTTTTGTACTAGCTCAATTTGGTTTCGAACACGCACCTTAATGAGCGGCAATAGCAGGGGTTTGCGGAAATAATCAACAGCACCTAACTGTAATCCTATGAGTTCGTCTTCTGGTCTACTTTGTGCCGTCACAAAAATAATAGGAATGTGCTTCGTTAGCTCATTCCTTTTTAATGCTCTGCATACATCATGGCCGCTGATATCGGGCAACATAACGTCGAGTAAAATAAGACATGGGAGCGATTCACATGCAACTTTAATTGCTTGCTCACCAGTCATTGCCGCAAGAATATGATAGTCGTCACTTAACGCATTATTTAAAATTTGAAGATTAATACGTTGGTCATCCACAACAAGAATAGTTGGATATTTTTCTATCATTTAAACCTTACTCCATCATATTTGATAGATAATTAACTATGAGTTTTTTGTGCATCGTCACTTAAATGTGAACTAGTCCTATAGGGATCAATATGCAATTATGGGCCTAATGTTACACAACCTCATGCACCACTTTCAGCGCAAAAAATGCTCTATAATAGAGTCTATTTAACAGATTACCAATCTAAAGCTCTTTCTCAGCGAATTCGGCTAATCGGCTCCTTACAACACCGTCTAAGTTGATCGTAGCACTTCCTGAAAAGTTTTTGAACTTTTCAACAATATAAGTTAAACCCGACGTTACCGCTGATAGATAGTTGCTGTCAATTTGCGCTAAATTACCACCACAAATTAATTTCGTTCCCTCACCACAACGGGTAATGATGGTTTTAAGTTGTGACGCAGTTAAATTTTGAGATTCGTCTAAAATGACAATGGCATTTTGAATGCTGCGTCCGCGCATAAAGTTAACCGATTTAAACTGTATATTAGCCTTTTCCATAATGTAACTCATCGAGCCCTGAGTATTTTCGTCGTTTTTATGTAGTACTTCTAATGAATCGGTTATGGCTGCTAACCACGGTGCCATTTTTTCTTCTTCTGTTCCTGGGAGGAAACCAATCGACTCAGCGATTTCAGGCGTTGAACGCGTTACGATAATTTTATCATACATGTTTTTCTCAACAACCATCTCTAATGCAGCTGCAAGTGCGAGTAATGTTTTACCGCTACCTGCAGGCCCCGTAAGGATGCACAAGTCGATATGCGGGTCTAGCAATGCATGCAAGGCCATCGCTTGCCCTATATTTTTTGGCGATATGCCCCAGGCACGACGCGACATAAGCCGCTCAAAACCTAAGTCGAGGACTTCTAATGAATCACGACTAATTGACTCTACTATACCTGCAAACTGTCGAGTTTCATCAATCAGGAATTCATTAATATACGCTTCAGGCAGAACAC
>JBLIKA010000005.1:0-60532 GCA_047637355.1 Glaciecola sp.
TTTCTGAATTTATTTTTGACCGAAACTACCGATAAAACCAATTCAAACTGCGCTAAAACTTGCTGTTCAAGCGATTTACCAAACACTGCTTGGCTGCATCCCTTAACTAGAGCGCGCATTCTACAGATTAAAACCACTTGTTCAACCCTGTTTTACAAATAAATAGTGTTTTTGTGACTGTTTGCTTGTAATTAGTACGAAAGGGTCAAAAAACCGCCTTTTAATGACAATTGGCTATAATATTTACTAAATTAACTTCTCTTTTTATACTTAAATTAATGTAAGTCCTGCTTTATTAATTGATAATAGAGGCATAATCCATATTCAAACACCAATAAATGACTCCTTATGCCCGACATAGCCGTTCTTGCCGTTTTTATTCCTACTTGGTTTTTCATTTCCATTACTCCGGGCATGTGCATGACCCTTGCGATGACATTGGGTATGAGTGTCGGAGTAACCAGGACACTTTGGATGATGCTAGGTGAAGTTTTTGGTGTAGCGACTGTTGCTATTTTGGCTGTTCTTGGTGTTGCTAGCCTTATGCTCAACTATCCATCATTGTTTGCTTGGTTTAAATGGATTGGCGGGGCCTATCTATTCTATTTAGGGGTGAAAATGTGGTTAGCTGAAGCTGATTTATCGCAAAAAAAAATCAAGGATTCGCAATTGTCATCTATGACCCTTGTATCGCAAGGCTATATTACTGCAGTAGCCAACCCTAAGGGATGGGCATTTATGGTCTCTATACTGCCCCCCTTTATTTCGTTAGAAAAACCCATTACGCTTCAATTTTCGGTTTTACTAGGTATTATTATGTTGAGCGAATTCATTTGCATGCTTATATATGCAAATGGTGGTAAAGGATTAAAACGCTTGTTGAATCGCGGTAATAATGTGGTTTGGCTAAATAGGATCGCGGGCAGTTTATTAGCAGCAGTGGGAATATGGCTAGCGTTGTCTTAGGCAATTAACAAAAAAAACCGGCTTATAAGCTCTCCGCTATATGGATTCGTTTATATCGATACTCTTATAAAGATCCCCATATAAATATACTCTTATAGAGAATTTCATATATGGAGACGCTATTATATGAATGTGCTCACTTATATTAATAAAAACTGTCCTAATGTTGAGGACATCAAATTTACAAAAAGGCAAACTATGACAATTCGTAGCTATCGTAATATCACTCCTTCTTTTGACAGCTCTGTCTATATTGATGAAAGCGCCGTTTTAGTTGGTGACATCGAATTAGGAGAGCAAAGTAGCATATGGCCCTTAGTTGCTGCGCGTGGTGACGTTAATATTATTCGAATTGGACAACGCACCAATGTGCAGGATGGTTCAGTGCTGCACGTAACACGGAAATCACAGCAAAATCCTGCAGGATTCCCACTGCTTATCGGAGATGATGTCACTGTTGGGCATAAATGCATGTTGCATGGTTGTCAGTTAGGTAATCGCATACTCGTTGGTATGGGCGCAATCATTATGGACGGTGCGGTTGTGCAAGACGATGTGTTTATCGCAGCGGGCTCATTAGTCGCGCCTAATAAAGTATTGGAAAGCGGCTATTTATATGTCGGTAATCCTGCTGTCAAAAAACGTCTATTGAAAGATAGTGAAATGGCTTTTCTTAAACAAAGTGCGATTAACTATGTTGAGTTAAGTCGCGATTACCTAGGGCAGTAGTTCAGCCTGTGGATAATTGTTGCCTGAGATAATCGAGCACTGGTTCTACATCGGGCCGCACGCCAAACCATAGATAGAAACTCTCAGCCGCTTGGCCCACCAGCATGCCCAAACCATCAATGGCTTTGACGCAGCCAAGTGACCTTGCTTTTTTAATAAAGCAAGTGTCTGCATCCTGATAGACCATATCGTAAACTGCCGGTTTATTAGCAAAAATTGAATCCGAGATAGCAGGCACATTACCGCTTAAACTAAGAGACGTTGCATTGATGATGACATCAACAGCTAACTTTTCGCAGTCATTTTCGCTGACCGCCGTCACTCTATCATCCTCTGCAATGTTAACAAGGCGCTCTGCATTTGCTGCGCTTCGGTTAGTTATGTATATATGTGTTGGCTGTTTAGACAATAACGCTTCAATGGCGCCGCGAGCTGCGCCACCTGCACCAATTAACAGAACTTGCTTTCCCTCTAGCGAGATGTCATTACGTAACAAATCTGATACTAAGCCTTCGCCATCCGTCGTTTCAGCCCTAAAGCCCTGCCCTTGTCTAATTATGGTATTCGCCGCATTTGCTTTAATCACGCCGGTCGACTTTTCAGTGGCCCAGTTAGCTGCATCTTCTTTAAATGGCATTGTAATATTAGCGCCCACCGAGTCCGGATCAGCGAAAAATGTCGTTAACTGATCAACAAAAGTAGACGGGTCACCAAGTATGCGCTCATAACTTATTGTCATATTACATTGTTTAGCAAACATTTGATGAATGAGTGGAGATTTGCTCTGCGCAATTGGATTGCCGAACACAGCCAGCTTTTTTGTTGAAATTAAATTGTCTGACACGCTAATCTGAACTTTGAAGTAATAGTATGGCTAAGAGGATACATTAAACCAGAGTAAAATTAACCCTTACCCAGCGTTTATTTGCTTCGGCAGTATCCACTTTTCAACTTACGTTTTATAAGCGCAAAGAAGCCCCACATTCACTGAGGCTGGATATTTTACACCATAAGAAAACGGTATTACTCATTCAAGTAATCTCTTGGTCTTAGAAAAGCTTGGATTTTGCCTTCTGGAGAATTCGATGAGGGCTGGTAATTATACTCCCAACGCGCCATTGGTGGCATCGACATAAGAATGGACTCAGTTCTGCCACCAGTTTGCAAACCAAATAGAGTGCCACGGTCATATACTAAGTTAAATTCGACATACCGCCCGCGGCGATAGAGTTGAAAATCACGTTCCTTTTGAGTGTATGACGTGTTTTTTCGCTTTTCCAGAATAGGTACGTAGGCATCTAGGAAACCGTTACCGACGCCTCGCATAAAACTAAAGCAAGTATCGAACCCTTGTTCATTAAGATCATCAAAAAACAAGCCTCCAATGCCCCGGGTTTCATTACGATGCTTTAAATAGAAATAATCATCACACCATTTTTTGTAATTAGCATAGACATCGTCGCCGTAGGGGTCACAAATTGCTTTTGCCGATTTATGCCAATGAACACAATCCTCTTTGAACGCAAATGAAGGAGTTAAATCAAAACCTCCACCAAACCACCAAATGGGCTCGGCCCCTTCTTTTTCAGCAATAAAAAAGCGTACATTTGCATGTGAGGTCGGCGCGTAAGGATTATGAGGATGGATAACCAGTGACACCCCCATTGCTTGAAAACGACGACCGGCTAACTCAGGACGCGATGCCGTTGCTGATGCTGGCATCTTGTCGCCGAATACATGTGAGAAATTAACTCCCCCCTGTTCGATAGCCGCGCCGTTCGTTAACACTCTGGAACGACCACCTCCACCTTCTTCCCGCACCCATTCATCTTGATGAAAAGACCCTTTGCCATCTGCTAGCTCTAAGGTTTGACATATATCGTCTTGGAGCTTGAGTAAAAACGCTTTAACTTCATCAATTTGTTGCTGAGTTACCATAGGGGCAAAACCATTCTAGTATTTGTAATAATACTCTATGCTCGCAAGGTTTCGAGGTTGAGTCCATTAATAATAGTACTTGGGGTTCGTTGCTCGCCCAAACTACCGTCAATAATTAGCAGATCGTCTCCAAAATAGGAACGCACTTCATCGCTCGAGCGCGCAGGTTCCATGCTCGCAGGGTTTGCACTTGTTGACACCATTGGGCTCCCTAACAATTGACACATTTTTTGCACTAATGGATGACTGCTTACTCGCACTGCCACTAAATCAGAGTCACCACTTACCCAAAATGGCGTCAGTTCACTTTTAGGCAGCAGCCAAGTAAACGGACCCGGCCATGAAGCGAATGCTTTCTGTTTATGCTCAATTGGCAGTCTATCAATGTGAACAAAAGGCCTTAACTGCTCAAACGTTGCCGCTATCAAAATAACACCTTTTTCTACAGGGCGAGATTTTAAGCGCAGAATTTCCAACATAGCAGTTTCTGAAAGCGGGTCGCAACCTAGACCAAAAACGGCTTCAGTTGGATAAGCAAAACACTGATGATTACGAAAAGCGTGTTCAAACGATTGCATGGAATAGCCCCAAAAAATAGAAATACAATTTGATACGAAGGATTATAGTGTTTGTTTATGCTGACAGTTCACTTGTGGACAAATTAAGCCTTTTTCTGCTTCATTTTTATCTACCTGCACCATCACTTTCCAACCACAACTTTCACAAGCGGTATCAACAGGTGGTGAATTTAGCATATATTTACATTTTGGGTAGTCGTCGCAAGCGTAAAAGTATTTACCAAACTTGTTTTGACGTTTTACTAAGGTGCCATGATGGCATTTGGGGCAAGGCGATGTTGCAGCAGATTGCGCATTACCATCTGCGTTGTCAGTACTACTTTTCACTACACCGTCTTTGGTGATCATGTCTCTGGATGCGATGAAATTACAATCCGGAAAACCAGTGCAACCGATGAACATGCCATACCGACCTTTCTTTACCGCCAAAATCTCAGCACATTCAGGACAAGCTGTTCCGTCCATGACTTTAACAACAGTGACATCATTTTTGTGTAATTGCTGCGTATGTTTGCAACTGGGATAGTTTTGACAGGCAAGAAATGAGGATTTATTTGCGTGCTTTAAAATAAGCTGCCCTTCACATTCAGGGCACTTGCCATAAGCTTCGTCAAGGGCGTGTTGATCAGCGGAGAATAAGGAGTGATCAATTTTAGCCATTATTAGTGCAATGGACCTTCTTGAACTTCAAACAACAGGTCTTCCATTTGTTCGTAAGCCCATTCCTTGCCAGGTACATTAAATAGAACCATGAGTATCACCCATTTTAAATCTTCCAAGCAAAACTCAGCAGACTCGATTTCCATTGTTCGGTCAATAACCATTTCTCTTGTACTTACATCAAGCACTTTGACTTGTTCTAGGAATATTAAGAAACCTCGGCACTGCACATCAAGACGAACTTGTTCTTCGATCGTATATACTCTTGTGCTGTTTAGTACGGTGACTCTTGATAAATAAGGTGTGGCATCTGTTTCTTGAAGTGCTGCAAGTTTTTCAACCCAAGCCAGCGCTTTAAATATTTCGTCGTGATGGAATCCTGCACGAATTAACTCGTCAGTTAGCTCATCGTGGTCGACTCTCAATTCACTCTCATTGTGTACTACGTTTTCGAACAAGTACATGAGGATATCAAACATAATTAGTCCCTCAATTTAAGGTAACCTTCAGACGTAGAGGTTACAAACCCGCGCAACTCATATTCTAATAACTGCACAAATAATGTGGAAATCGGCTGGCCCGTGCGCATCGCAATCACATTTATTGAAGTGACATCAAAATCGACGGCTTGCAATACTGCGGATGAATCGTCTAGTTCATCTCGTCCTGCACAACTAGTTGCATCAACATGACTAGAGCCTATGGGTACATTATCTAACAATCCGGTGGTTGCCAAGTTTTGTTTTGGTTTTTTTTCAGCCTGCTGTTTTTGTGTAGTTTTTAATAATAATTTTGGCAGCTCATCGAAGATATCTTGAGCACTTTCGGTTAATTTTGCTCCTTGCTTAATTAACCAATGACAACCTTCAGCTTGCTTATTATTGATGTTACTTGGCATAGCGAAAACTTCTCGTCCCTGTTCGAGTGCGTATTTTGCTGTGATTAATGAACCACTTTTAATTCTGGCTTCAGTGACTAGCGTACCTAAACTAAGCCCACTAATAATGCGGTTTCGTCGAGGAAATAGTTTTGGTGATGGCATCACACTCGGTGGAAACTCGCTCACCAGCAATCCGTTTTGGCGAATTTGCTGGTACAAATGCGCATGTCGTTTAGGATAGATAACATCTATCCCGTTGCCAAGTACGCCAATTGTTCTGTTGTTCAACGCCGTATTTTTATAGTACCTGGGATCGAAATTTAAGGCTGCGGTGTGGCTCTGAGCATCAATGCCTAGAGCCAAACCACTAGTAATGACTAGATCAGATTCAGCTAGCACCTCAGTTACGAGTGTTTTTGTATTCGCTAATCCGTTGTATGTTGGGGCGCGGCTGCCAACCACCGCCAACTGAGGCGTTGATAGCAGGGCATAATTACCATCTGTAAAAAGTAATAATGGAGCTTGTGCTATTTGCTTGAGCAGCTCCGGATATTCTTTACATTGATAGGTAATAATGGCGCGGTCACTGTCACCCGCCAACCATTGAATACATTTTTTAGTGAATGGATGAGCCTCAATTAGACAGGCAATTTGCGCGCTTTGCCAGCCGATTGACTCTAGCATCGTAGCACCTACTTGCTCCAACTGCGACAACGTGACATTGCATGTATTTGCTGTTGTTAACAGTCTTTTAATACCTATATTTGGTAAGGCTGTCAAGGCGAGCCAGTAGCGTATTTCTTCTTCTGAAGTGATCATGTAAACCATCCTTGGTTATTAATTTAACGCCTAAAACAGAACAAGTAGCCTAGGCTACTTGTTTACAATATTTTGCATGCTGGAGGAGGGTTCTAAGGTTGCCCTAAATATTCCCCGCCCTTCATGTGCTTGTCAGCTTTTGTTATCCAAGCGTAACTCGCATTGTCGAATGTTTTGAATATCACCAACTCTCCAATTTTAAAGGCGGGCTGTTCTACTCGTTCGCCACCACTGAACAATTCTTTCACTGGGCTTTGACCCATTGCATATTTAGGCTTTTCACTGTCTAAGATTGCTGGACCTTGAGCATAAATACCCATTACCATTCCAAGCTCTACATCTGAAGCACCCAAAGAAATAACAACCACATCGCGCTTGCCAATAAGTGAACGGTCTTCAATGTTTGCGATAATTCGGCCAATTTGCGTAGTCGATGCTTGCAATATCAAATCTGAGTTATCAACACTTTCAACCGGCCGCAGTTTATCGCCAGTGCGAGCTTCACGATTGCTTTTAACCACTCTAACAATTTGTTGTTTGCCTGAACTTGAGTTCATTAACTCAACCTCACCCACGTTCTTAATCTGATAACCAATAACATTACCATCGTCATCTTTAAGCAGCTTGCCTTTGCGAATAATTGTATAGTTAGTATCGGTAGCTACTGGCTTGTGACTCAACACAAAGTCTTGTTTGACGAAAGTGCTTGTTCCTTCGTTATTACCTAGCAACCTAGGTAATGCATTATATACTTCGACGTCGATTATGCTGTCATTCTTAAAGTAAGGAGCAAGTACTTTCCAAGGCAACACGCCAATAGGAGAAGGTTTTGTTTTACTCACCGACTCAGGTGTTAATAAAATCAACGTTTTGTCTCTGGCAATATCCATTACGGGTTGGCCGTCAACATAACGTAAACGCAAAACATCACCCGGATAAATTAAATGTGGATTTTCGATCTGCGTATTGTTACGCCATAATTCTGGCCATAACCAAGGCTGGTCTAAAAACAAGTTTGAAATATCCCACAACGTATCGTCTTTTTTAACGACATAAGTTTGTGGTGCGTCCGTTTTTATATTAATAATATCTGCCAATACTGATTTGACGCTAATCATAAATAGCCCAAAAACAATGAGGCCCAGCATCGATAATTTTTTCATCATAGTCATTCTTATACTACTCTTGGTGTACTCGTGAGTCGCCTGTACTTCGGGCTGGAATCGCCACAGACAGTGATATTTTACGTCCATTTAATTAGTTATCGGTTTATTTTTTAAAAAATTAACCCCATATCTATTCTACAGACATCGGCTTATGCGGTAGAATAGCCAAAATAGACAAGGTTTAAATAACTATTCTGCATGAATAGTATATTTTTTAATACTGACTAGATGAGTGGTTTTAGTAATGACAGTTAGAACTGTATTAACCTTTCCAGACGAGAGACTACGCACTGTAGCAACGTCTGTAGAGGATGTTAACGAAGAAATTCAGACGCTTGTAGACGACATGTTTGATACCATGAAAGATGAAAAAGGTATTGGTTTAGCAGCGTCACAAATTGACGTTCATAAACGAGTTGTGGTGATGGATGTTTCTGAAGAACAAGATGAACCTCGGGTTTTTATTAACCCCCAAATCATAAAAGAGGAAGGTTCTACTATAAGTGAAGAAGGTTGTTTGTCTGTTCCGAATAACTACGCGAAAGTAGAAAGATCCGAAAAAGTTACCGTTACGGCACTTGATCGAGATGGCAAACCGTTTGAACTTGAAGCCGAGGGCTTACTTGCAATCTGTATTCAACATGAACTCGATCACTTAAAAGGCAAGCTGCTTGTGGATTATTTGTCACCGCTTAAACGCAACCGTATCAAAACGAAACTAGAGAAAGAAGCCAAACTGGCTACAAAATACTAGCACTAAGGACATCAATATAGTGGCCAATCCATTAAACGTTATCTTTGCTGGCACACCTGAATTTGCGGCTAAGCACTTAGCCGCACTGTATGCTAGCGAACATAACGTAATCGCTGTTTATACGCAGCCTGACCGTCCTGCTGGCAGAGGTAAAAAACTCATGCCTAGCGCTGTAAAGTCGTTGGCACTCGGCAACGGCACTCCGGTCTATCAGCCTGCGTCTCTAAAAAATGAAGATGCACAGCACGAGCTCGCTGCGCTGAACGCTGATATAATGATTGTTGTCGCTTATGGTCTAATATTACCCAAAGCCGTGCTTGATGCACCAAAACTGGGTTGTCTAAATGTGCATGGCTCGTTATTGCCAAAATGGCGCGGAGCTGCACCAATTCAGCGTGCAATATGGGCTGGTGACAAATTTACTGGTATCAGTATCATGCAAATGGATGAGGGTCTTGACACAGGTGCTGTATTGCTTGAAAAAAGCATGGCAATTACTGGCGCAGCGACCAGTGCAACTTTGTATGACGATTTAGCAGAACTTGGTCCGCAAGCATTAATCGAGACGCTTGAGAATTTAGATAATCTAACGCCATCTATACAAAATAACGATGAAGCGACATACGCGCACAAGCTTTCTAAAGAAGAAGCACGAATTGACTGGACATTGAGTGCTCAGCAATTAGCTAGAAATGTCCGTGCCTTTAATCCGTGGCCTTTTGTTTGGTTTGTTCATAAGGAAGAATCAATCAAAGTGTGGCAGGTTGAAGTTGTCGAATCATTTGGAGAATTAGCTGGTGGAACTATTGTGAACGTAGACAAAGATGGTATTGAAGTTGCCGCAGGTGAGCACAACTTATTACTTTCAATTATTCAAATTCCGGGTAAAAAAGCACAAGCGGTCAGTGATGTTATTAATGGCAAACCCGACATGTTCGTTGTTGGTCAGCTTCTAGGATGAAGCTATCATATAACAACAAGAGTGGATCCAAAGCAGGATATAAAAGCAAAAGTACTTATCAACTAAGTCACCGCCCACATTTACGTGCAGATGCTGCATGGGTATTGTTTCAGATATTAGAACATGGCAAATCATCAAGAGAAGTCATGCCCAAAGTGTTTGATCGCCACGAAGGTAAAGATAATGCTTGGTTGCAAGAAATGGTATTCGGCTGCTTGCGCGAATTACCCAAGTTACAATATTGGCTACGCCAGTTACTCACTAAGCCGCTCAAAGGCGAACAAAAAATAGTTGAACATTTAATCATGCTGGGCTTTTATCAATTGGTGTTTACGCGCACTTCTGAACATGCTGCGGTATCTGAAACCGTAGAAGCTTGTGCTGCGTTAGGACAGCATCGTTTGAAGGGTTTGGTAAATGCAAATTTACGCAGTTTTCAGCGCGAGGCGTTATATGAACAAGAAATTGATGTCCCGCATATTAAAGTTGGCCTGCCTAAATGGTTGCATAAACAATTACTGCAACATTATCCCGAACAAGTGCAAGAAATCGCTGAGCAAATTAATGCTCGTCCGCCACTTTGGTTGCGAGTTAATGCGTTAAAAACGAGTCGCGTAAACTACACAGCTCAATTAGATGCTCAAGGTGTTGAGTTTGAAGAAGTTGAGACTGACTCAATACCACTTAGCTTTTTGAATGCAGAAACCCAGAGTGCAATTAAACTTAGCAAGCGCACCGACATTACAATGCTGCCTGGTTTTGCAGAGGGTTTATTTTCAGTGCAAGATCTAGCTGCGCAACTTGCGGCTGAATTATTAGATGTGCAAGCCGGTGATGACGTGTTGGATTGTTGCGCTGCGCCAGGTGGAAAAACGGCTCATATATTGGAGAGCCAACCTCAACTTGGCAGCCTAGATGCGATCGATAACGACGGGCAAAGGCTTGAACGTATAGACGAAAATATGCAACGCTTAGGGCATGACGTTGCGTTTGGCGACAGACTCAATTTATATGTAGTCGACGCTGAAAGCGAAGAAGTATTATCTCGTGTTTTGAATGACAAACAATATGATCGTATATTACTCGACGCTCCTTGCTCTGCTACAGGTGTTATTCGTCGCCACCCCGATATTCGCTGGTTAAGAAAAGCCTCAGATATTGTCAATACAGTGGCATTACAAAAACGTATTTTGGCGCAGATTTGGCAAAGGGTAAAACCCGGTGGAGTTCTACTTTACGCTACGTGCTCTATATTAAAACAAGAAAACGAATGTCAAATTGCAGAGTTTTTAGCAACACAATTTGACGCAACTCTGTTACCTATACATGAAAATGACACCGCTGAATGCCCCGGTCTTCAAATATTACCCGGTCAAGCACAAATGGATGGTTTCTATTATGCAAGACTGCTAAAGTCTTGCTGACTTAAGCTCTAAGCATGGGAACTTAAGGTTGCCATGCTCGAGTCAATCAGGGGTTAGGAAATAACGTAATGAAAATCATCATTATCGGCGCAGGCCAAGTTGGTGGGACGTTAGCTGAGAATTTGGTTAGCGAAAAGAACGAAATTACCATTATTGATCAAAATATGGAAACGTTGCGAAACCTACAAGACAGACTCGATTTACAAGTCGTGTGCGGTGTGGGATCTCATCCCGATGTACTCAAAAAAGCGGGCGCAGCCGATGCCGACATGTTAATTGCGGTCACCAACAGTGATGAAAGCAACATGATGGCTTGCCAAGTTGCATTTAGTCTATTTAAAACCCCAACCAAAATTGCTCGAATTCGCTCAGAACAATATATAATCTATCAAGAGCAGCTATTCAAACAGAAAGACATTCCTATCGATCACTTGATTGCGCCAGAGCAACTTGTTACACAGGCAATAAAACGTCTTATCGATTACCCTGGTGCTTTGCAGGTGGTTGAATTTGCCGAGGGCAAAGCTAGTTTAGTCGCGGTAAAAGCCTATTACGGTGGATTGCTTGTTGGCCATGCACTTTCTGCATTAAAAGAGCACATGCCGAATGTAGATACGCGAGTGGCGGCAATTTATCGTCGTGGTAAATCTATTCGCCCGCTGGGCTCCACTGTTATTGAAGCCGATGATGAAGTGTTTTTTATTGCCGATACTAAGCATATTCGTGCAGTAATGAGTGAACTGCAAAAGTTAGAAAATAGCTACAAACGCATTATGATTGCAGGAGGCGGACTGATTGGTGCAGGTTTAGCCAAGCGTCTTGAAAACAAACATAATGTTAAGTTGATTGAATTCAATGCGGAGCGCGCTAAAGAGCTCTCCACTATGCTAAGCAAAACTATCGTGTTTCATGGTGACGCTTCGGATGCGAGTTTACTCAGCGAGGAAAACGTAGAACAAGTTGATGCTTTTATTGCGGTCACCAATGACGACGAAGCAAATATTATGTCAGCCATGCTTGCTAAACGCATGGGTGCTGCAAAAGCGATGGTGCTGATACAACGCAGTGCCTATGTTGACTTGGTACAAGGTGGTGAAATTGATATTGCATTTTCGCCTCAACAAGCAACCATTTCGGCACTACTAACACACATTCGTCGCGGTGATATTGTGAATGTGTATTCTTTACGACGCGGCGCTGCCGAAGCAATTGAGGCTATTGCGCATGGTGATGAAAGTACGTCTAAAGTTGTCGGTAAGCAAATTCAAAATATTAAGCTTCCTCCTGGCACCACCATCGGTGCAATTGTGCGCGAAGATGAAGTTATCATTGCTCATAGTGACACTGTCATTAAAGCCAACGATCACGTTATTCTATTTTTAGTCGACAAGAAATTTATTTGGGATGTAGAAAAATTATTCCAACCAAGCGCGCTTTTCTTTGGCTAAAAAAGGCTGTTTAAATAATGCGGTTATGGCACGGCCGCTAAGTTCCAATAGTAGAACAGCGATGCATAATTAGCTGCGCCAGAATGTTGGGGAGAACAAAACCAACAGCGAAAATATTTCCAAGCGCCCAAACAACATAGCGATAACCAGCAGCCACTTGCCAGCATTAGTTACATCAGCATATGTACCTGCGACGCCTCCCAAACCAGGACCTAAGTTATTGAGCGTTGCTGCGGTCGCTGAGAATGCAGTTATGTCATCCATACCGGTCGCAATTAACGCAATCATGATAACAACAAACACTACAGCATAGGCCGAGAAAAACCCCCACACGGCTTCTACGACTCGCTCTGGCATAGCTCTGTCACCTAACTTAACTGCGTAGACTGCTTTGGGGTGAATAAGTCGATCAACTTCACGCTTTCCTTGTAAAAACAGCAACAGAATACGAATAACTTTGAGACCGCCACCAGTAGACCCGGCACAACCACCAATAAAGCTTGAGAATATTAATACAATAGGAAGAAACGCCGGCCAAGTAGAAAAGTCAGTTGTGGCAAAACCTGCCGTAGTGCTAATTGATACGGCTTGGATTAAAGCTTGGTCGAGGGCCATTTCCGCAGTTTCATATACAGAATGATAAACCAGTGCCAAGAAGCATAAGGTAACTAAACTAAGTTGTATGGTAAAAAAGGCTTTGCACTCTGGATCTTTGAAATAATTTCGAATGTTGCGGCCAGAAACAGCGGCATAATGAAGTGAAAAATTGAGCGCTGCTATCCACAGGAAAATAACGCATACAATATTGACAGCAACGCTATTAAAATAACCCAGACTCGCATCGTAGGTTGAGAATCCCCCTATAGCGATTGTGGAGAACGCATGACAAACCGCGTCAAACAGATTCATTCCTGCGACCCAATAAGCACCAGCACAGGCGACGGTAAGTGAAAAATATATATACCATAAATGCTTCGCTGTATCGGCAATACGCGGTGTCATTTTTGAATCTTTTACCGGACCAGGGGTTTCCGCTCGATATAACTGCATACCACCAACCCCTAAGATTGGCAAAATGGCGACCGCCAAGACAATAATACCCATACCTCCCAACCATTGCAGCTGCTGTCGGTAAAATTGAACAGCCTTAGGTAAATACTCGATACCTTCTATAACCGTCGCACCTGTAGTGGTTAGTCCTGAAAATGCCTCGAACATTGCGTCCGTAAATGTCATCTGAGGCTGCTCTAGCAAAACGAATGGCAACGCACCAAACGACGCCAGCACGGTCCAAAACAAAACCACAATTAGGAAACCTTCCTTTGCTCGTAAATCTGCTCGGGAAAGACGGTTAGGATACCAAATCGCAAGACCGGTAAGAACAGAAAGTACAAATGCAAGTACGAATGCCAGGCCACTCCCGTCTCCGTAAATGAGGGAAATAAACGCAGGTGGGATCATCGTTACACTGAATAGAGCAACGAGTAGTCCTAAAATACGAATGATGGCGCGGTATTGCATTTACACTATGCCTTTATTGTTATTACTAGCTTATTACAAGGCAACACTTTAATAACTTGATGGGAATAAGTCATTTCAAGGTAATTAAACGTCTTATAATGCTATATTTTTAGCCGCCCAAACAGATAAGAATGTTAACAGCTTAAATCACTATACAAGCGCGCAAACAGCGCACTCCTTAGGGGATGGTAAATTGAATCGAGCTGAGATCCAATTTATTTCTCTAAAATCTGAATAATCGCTATGGTAGGTACACAATAATACTAATTTGGATAACCCAAAAATTATTTTTTTACTAACTTGTTGTTCCTATTGAACAAATAAAATAGTTGAAAATAAAACTTGGAAATACGAAAATTTGTGCTAAATTTTAAGGATTACTTCACTCATGCTTTTCTCGAGCAATCGAGCTTTCCATAGGCAAAGAGTAACAAATGAAAGCAGGAATAAGGGAATAAATAATAATCAAAGGAGTCAGTTTTCTTCAGCTATTATTGCACTACCATCCCCACTCAGAATGCGTTTTAATGAAAATTAAACGTAACTTCTATCTTGTTCATCACATTTTAACCACAGAGTTATCCACAGCTTTTAAAAAAGCAATTTGTGGCTACACATCAATAAATATGGCATTCTTCACACTATAAAGCATTAACATGAGCAAATGATGGAAAAACAATCAACAAGCCCGTTAGTTCTGGTTGACGGTTCCTCTTATTTATTCAGAGCATTTCACGGGTTACCTCCTCTTACTAATTCGAAAGGCCAAGATACTGGCGCCATCTATGGTGTAGTAAATATGCTGCGTAGCTTAATGGCGACTTATAAGCCAAGTCATATTGCTGTTATTTTTGACGCAAAAGGTAAAACCTTCCGTGACGATATTTATAAAGAGTATAAAGCCAACCGTCCTCCTATGCCCGATGAGCTTCGCTCGCAAATTAAACCGTTGCATAAAATTATAAAAGCGATGGGGTTCCCTATAATCGTAGAGGAGGGTGTTGAAGCAGACGACGTTATCGGAACGCTCGCACGCCAAGCATCTGCGCAAGGAATAGAATGCGTTATTAGCACGGGCGACAAAGACATGGCGCAACTCGTCGACAAGCATGTGACCCTTATCAATACCATGACAAATCTAACCATGGATATAGATGGCGTGGTAGAAAAATTTGGTGTGCCTGCCGAACTGATTATTGATTACTTAGCAATGAAAGGCGACAAAGTAGACAACATACCGGGGATCCCTGGCGTTGGCGATAAAAGCGCTGTAGCGATGCTTAATGGTATTGGCGGCGTAAAAGATATTTATGCAAACTTGGATAAAATTGCGACCTTGGAATTTCGTGGTGCTAAAACAATGGGCGCTAAAATAGCTCAATACGAAGAACAAGCTATGTTGTCATATCAATTAGCCACAATCGAATGTGGTTTAAAGTTAGAGTATGAGCCAACTACGCTGAACATGGGTGAAATGGACAAGCCTGAATTACGGACTCTTTTTGCTGAGTACGAATTTAAGCGCTGGTTGGTGGAAGTCAGTGATGGTGACGACAGCAAGGTGATTAGCGTTAGTAAACCATTAACCACCGATGGTGAAACATCTGCAGCAGATAATGAGCTTTCTAGCTCGCAAGTATTTGATAAATCGAAATATGAACTGGTTTTAACACAACAACAATTAGACCAGTGGATTGCTAAAATTCAAGCTGCAACCTACTACGCCGTTGATACTGAAACGACTAGTATTGACTATATGCAAGCTGAGTTAGTTGGATTGTCGTTCTCTATCAGCGAAAACGATGCATGCTACATTCCAGTCGCACATGATTATCCTGGCGCACCAGATCAGCTAGAGCGCGATAGCGTGCTTGCACAACTAAAACCTATTTTAGAAGACACGTCAGCGAAAAAAATTGGACAGCATATAAAGTATGATAAAAACGTACTTGCCAATTATGACATTACACTGCGAGGAGTTTTATCCGACACAATGCTTGCATCATACGTATTGAACAGTGTTGCGACTCGCCACAACATGGATAGCTTGTCACTAAAATATCTTGCTCACAACACAATTCATTTTGAGGACATTGCAGGTAAGGGTGCAAAACAAATTACGTTTAACCAAATTGCATTGGAACAAGCCGCTCCCTATGCAGCCGAGGATGCCGATGTAACACTGCGATTGCACGAAGCACTGCAACTATTACTTAAAGACAAGGGCGAATTGCTAAATGTCTTGAATGATATAGAAGTGCCCCTCTCGTCCGTATTAGCAAAAATGGAACAAAACGGCGTACTTATTGACAGCCAATTATTGAGCCAACAAAGTCAAACCTTAGCTGCGCGCATTATGAACCTCGAAAAAGAGGTCCATGAATTAGCTGGTGAATCATTCAACTTAGGTTCAACGAAACAATTACAACATATTTTATTTGAAAAAATGAGTTTGCCAGTAGTAAAGAAAACCCCCAAAGGAGCCCCTTCTACATCCGAAGAGGTGCTGCAGGAACTCGCGCTTGAATACGAACTCCCGAAGAAAATTATGGAGTACCGTGGCTTAACGAAACTAAAAAACACGTATACAGACAAGTTGCCTAAGATGATCCACCATCGCACAGGTAGAGTGCATACTTCTTATCACCAAGCAGTGACAGCTACCGGTCGATTATCTTCCACCGATCCTAATTTACAGAATATTCCGATTCGGACATCGGAGGGAAGACAAGTTCGCCAAGCTTTTATCGCACGTCCTGGATACAAAGTTGTGGCTGCCGATTACAGTCAAATTGAGCTTCGTATTATGGCTCATTTAAGTAAAGACAAGGGCCTAGTAAGTGCATTCTCTGCGGGTAAAGATATTCACAGCGCAACTGCTGCTGAGGTATTCGATGTTCCGCTAGAGGAAGTATCGGTGAACGAGAGACGCAGCGCAAAGGCGATTAATTTTGGCCTTATATATGGCATGTCTGCTTTTGGCTTATCCAAGCAACTTAATATTGGACGGTATGATGCCCAGCAATATATGGATTTGTATTTTGAGCGCTACCCTGGCGTATTAAGTTACATGGAATCAACCAGAGAAGGTGCGAAGCAGACTGGGTATGTTAGCACAGTATATGGGCGCCGATTATATCTACCTGATATTAAAGCAAGTAATGCAATGCGCAGGAAAGGCGCAGAACGTGCTGCCATTAATGCCCCAATGCAGGGCACTGCAGCAGACATTATTAAAAAGGCAATGATCGATGTGGATGCATGGATTAACGATATTAACGATGAAGCTATTTTGATGATCATGCAAGTACACGATGAATTGGTTTTCGAAATTAAAGAAGATTATGTCGACCAATATGTCGCAAAAATTAAGTCCTTAATGGAAAAAGCGGTGGAGCTTGATGTGCCATTGATTGTCGACGTTGGTATCGGTAATAACTGGGATGAGGCTCATTAGCCTATGTAGTTCGTGATTGAATTCAAAGGGAACAAATTGTTGGCGTGATTACTGCTGGCGGGGTTCTAACAGGATTATTTGTAATTTAATTTTACTTTTTTTCGACTTACTCTGAACTTAATCACAAATCAGCCGTCCTATACTGTGAATGTGTTGTTCTTCCCAAACAATTTGCCCCATCGTTTTGATGGGGCTTTTTTTTAGTCTATTATTTTACTATATTGGGTTTTACTCTGAAATTTCAGGGTCATCTTTCAACTGTCTTTCTAGGCCAAACCACTTGAATAACACCTGCTCTAACTCCGGTACACCAATTCCGCTGAGTGATGAGAAAGAATGCACTGTAACATCACCACAAAATGCCATTGACGCTTCACGGACCATTAAGGTTTGTGCTTTGCGCTTTCCAGCTTTTAATTTATCGGCTTTGGTCAACAAAATAAGCACTGGGAGATTAACTTCAACAGCCCAGTTGATTAAGTTCTGATCAAGATCTTTTAATGGATGGCGAATATCCATTAAGACCACTAGGCCTTTTAGGCATTTGCGCTGCTGCAAATACTCACCCAATGATTTTTGCCACTTTAATTTCATTTCCAGTGGTACTTTTGCATAACCATAACCAGGGAGATCAACTAAACGTCGCTCTTCATCAAGCTCGAACATGTTAATTAACTGTGTTCTACCTGGTGTTTTACTGGTTCTAGCAAGCCCTTTTTGTCTAGTTAGTTTGTTTAGAGCACTAGATTTCCCCGCATTTGAGCGGCCAGCAAAGGCGACTTCCATGCCATCGGATTCAGATAGAAAGTCAATACTAGGGGCACTAGTCAGGAAAGTTGCTTTGGTAAAATAAGACATGTTTTCACTTTTAAAGAAAGAATGTTGAACTGAATTTTTTTAAAATAAAGCCGATATTTCATGTATTGTAACCAAAATTTTGCGAATATAGTTATCAATCATTTATTTATATCCATACAAAGTGTGTGGAAGAGTTTTTTTCGGCCAGTATTTGTGTACAATAACACGTTCTTCAATGAGATTTGAGAAAGATGCTTTGCTAATCACCCGTATAAAGAGATTAAGTATGAAAAAACTAGGTTTGCTTGTTTGTTTAACTTTAGGTATGACTACAGTCGCATTTGCCAAAGGCGATCCAGAGGCAGGAAAAGCAAAATCACTGACATGTTCAGCGTGTCACGGCAGTGATGGTAATAGTGCTATTCCAATGAACCCAAAAATTGCAGGTCAGCATGACGGTTATTTGGTAAAGCAATTAACAGAATTTAGACTAGCATCACGCACTGGCGGTAAAGAAGGCCGAAATAATGCAGTGATGAATGGGATGTCTGCCGGGCTATCAGATCAGGACATCGATGATCTAGCTGCGTATTTTTCGAGTCAAGATCAAAAAGCTGGCGAAACACCTGAAGACGTTATTGAAGCAGGCCAAGCTCTTTATAGAGGCGGTAATGCTGAAAAAGGTATTACGTCATGTATCTCTTGCCATGGGCCAAGCGGAAAAGGAATGGGCTTGGCTGGGTTCCCTGTAATAAGTGGACAACATGCCGAGTACATCAGCTCACAGCTAAAAATGTTTAGAAGCGGCACCAGAGCAAACGACCAGAACGGCATGATGCGTGATATAGCTATAAAATTGAGCGATGACGATATTGAAATACTAGCTAAGTATGTAGGTGGCTTATATTAATTTTGCAGAAATAATTTTTTATTTGTAAATGAGTTGTAAATTTTATTCAATAATGTATTATCCATACATCGTCTAGGGACAACTTGATTACAGCGGTAGTTTACTACCAATTAAAAAAGTTGCTTCTAGAAAAAAAATGATAATAAAGCGTCAGGAAGACCTAGAACAAAGTTCGTTACTATTTCGTCAATAATAATAAAAAGAGAAAAGTAACAATATGAACACTAAAGCACATGATGTGCGATACGGGAGAGGTGTCATTAGACACTGATTAAATTGAGGTGATAGCTTTGGCTATCACCTTTTTTCTTTCTAGACTATGTTAGCTGAAACGGAACAATACAGAGCGCATTGCTACTGCACAAAAATTGTCTTAACTAATCAGCAATCTACATATATAGACCGAACGTTTCTAAAAAAATTCCCATCACAAGAAAATAATTATCAATAACCTTTATCAATAACCCCCCCTGCTAAGTTACAATAGGCAGAATTGAAGAAACATAACAGCAATGCTGACTCTATAATGGCGCTTTACAGCGCGACTTCAAGAGAATAACGGCATAGCAAGTAAGGGCAGAAATGGCTAGCAAGAAAACTAGAAAAGGCGGTCAAATAGGCACGCCAAAGTCGACTATTCCGATTGTACGCACTCCATCTGATCGTACAAGAAAGAAAAATGGAAACAAACCAGGTACTAGAAACAGTGTTATTGACGCAGCAGAAAGCGCCAGACAAAACCAAAAAAAGGATCTCCGCTTCGGTAGCAAGGTTCCTATTGATTTGTTACGTCATAAAAAGACCAATAGTCAGCCGACCGAGAACAAAATATCCTATAAAACACCCAAGCATGAGTTGGATGCGATTGAAGCTGATGACAAATTGCAGAAGCTGCTAGATAAGCAAGAATCAAAGGCATTAACAGCACTAGAGCAAGTCTATGTAAACACAAGCTTAGCCCGTCATTTAGTGCTTTGTGACATGTTAGGAATTAATGCTGAAGATGAAATTGAAGAAGAAGATGATCCTCTTTCGCGTTTAGACGCAATTAGTATGGACGACTTCAAAGATTAAGTAGAGAAATGACTGAAATATTATTAGGAACCTTTGGGGCGATAATCATTATCGCCCTTGGTGTATACGCTGGAAAATTGCTGTTTGTATTAATGCAGCAGAAAGCGCGCCAACAAGCCGCAAGAGATAAACGTATTGATTCGATAGTGCAGAGTATTCAAACAATTGCGTTTGCTATGCAACAACAGCAGTGTAACTATTCTGAGGGCGCAATTAGAATTTGTAATTTACTCAAAGCGTTACCAATAGAAAATATTCCCGACTACTCGCTCGTATTTCCTCAATTACATAGTTTATTCGATACAATCAAAGATTACCCAACACATGAAGAACGCAGTGCCTTAAGTAAGCAGGAAATCCGAAAACAAGACCGTCAGCGTGAGCAGATTGAAAGTGAAGCTGAAAGTGGTATTCAGGAAGAAATTGGTCGATTAAAAGTTTTTAGCTGCTAGTTGTTAGTCAAAATGGCATCTAACAATGTTACATATCGTGAGGTAGTTTGTTGCAATCACAATAATCAAGCAACCGTTGTACTGCGTTGAAGTGCTGATAACGTTTCTTCAACCTCTAGTTGCTCTGTTTTTAGTGCGCTGTGACAAGGACAACCTACGAGGTGGTCGTTAACCATGCCGACTGCCTGCATAAACGCATAGCAAATGGTACTGCCAACAAAGCTAAAACCGACTTTTTTAAGCGCTTTTGCCATTGCATTTGACGCCGCCGATGTTGTTGCAATATCACCTTTGGTTTTACAGTTAGTTTGAATTATTCGATGTTGCGTAAATTGCCATAAATATAGATTAAATGGCATTACCTCCTCTATATGTATATAAGCATGTGCATTTTTAATGATCGACTTTATTTTTAACTTGTTACGCACTATCCCTTTATTTTGCATTAGTGACATAACATCATCTTCGGTCATTTTAACAATTTCTCGCGGGTTAAACTGATGGAATGCCTTTTCGTAGTTTTTTTGTTTACGTAAAATTGTTAACCAACTTAATCCAGCTTGCTGACCGTCCAAACATAGCTTTGCAAACAACTCTTGGCTATCTAAAACGGGTCTACCCCATTCGTCGTTATGATAAGCAACGTATTGGGGATCAGAGGTTTCCCATGCACAGATGGTAGCTGCCTGAGCAGTATCAGTAGTCAAAATAGGGCTCATTCTTTATATCCTCATTGTGTCATTACTGAACTAGTTGATGAGTTAATTGACTAGTTTGTAGCACCCAAGCGTAAAGCTTATCTTGGGAAAGATCTACCGGCTAAAATATTTGCTTGCTTCCAATACATCGAGCATTTAAACAATTAGCCCATAAAAACATCGTGATTATCGTAAGACAAAAGAATGATTTGCATCAAAAGCACTTTTATTACGCTTTACTCATTGAATATCTAGGGTGCAGGGTTATCAATTGATGTAACTAGACGGTATACTCTAAAGCTAATTTTTTGCGTTAGATAAGTTAGCGATTTGGGTTTAAACGACCAGTTTGGTCAACGCTTAGCATTCGCCATCCAAGTGATGTTGAGAACAGCCTAAATTAACTTACACTGACGTATATTTGAATTTCACACTGAGCATAGAAGAATTTAGCACTCATGCAAAATTATGACAGCAAGACATTTCAAGGTCTTATCCTTGCATTGCAAAACTATTGGGCATCTCAAGGATGCGTTATTATTCAACCTCTTGATATGGAAGTAGGCGCTGGTACATTCCATCCAATGACCTTCCTTCGTTCTTTAGGTCCCGAGCCCATCAGCAGTGCTTATGTTCAGCCTTGTCGCCGCCCCACTGACGGCCGCTATGGTGAAAACCCGAACCGTTTACAACAGTATTATCAATTTCAAGTAATGCTAAAACCTTCGCCCGACAATATTCAGGAACTTTATTTAGGCTCACTTGAAATGCTTGGTTTTGACCTTCTTGTGCATGACATCCGTTTTGTAGAAGATAACTGGGAGTCGCCAACGCTTGGGGCTTGGGGCCTTGGTTGGGAGGTGTGGTTAAATGGCATGGAAGTCACACAGTTTACCTACTTCCAGCAAGTAGGTGGTCTTGAATGTAAACCTGTTACCGGTGAAATCACTTATGGCCTAGAGCGCTTGGCGATGTATATACAAGGCGTTGATAGCATCTATGATTTAGTTTGGACCAACGGGCCAATGGGTACAGTTACTTATGGTGATGTATTCTTGCAAAACGAAAAGGAACAGTCAGCCTATAACTTTGAATATGCTGATGTCGATTTCCTTTTTAGAACCTTCGATGAATGTGAAAAAGTGAGTAACAAGTTAATTGAAGCACGACTGCCCTTGCCCGCTTATGAACAAGTAATGAAAGCGTCACATGCATTTAACTTATTAGATGCACGTCATGCTATTTCAGTAACCGAAAGACAGCGCTACATTCTGCGCGTCCGCACCTTATCAAAAGCCTGTGCTGAAATGTATTATGCCTCACGCGAGGCACTTGGCTTCCCTCTTTGTAAAAATACACAGAGCGAGACTACAAACGCTGATAACCAGCATAAGGAAGCCTAAGCAATGACTGTCATTAAGCAAAATCTATTAATCGAGCTAGGCACCGAAGAGCTTCCACCAAAGTCACTTAAGCAATTATCGGAAAGCTTCACGCTAAATATTCATGATGAATTGATCAAAGCTGGGTTTGAATTTGATTCTATAGCGCCTTATGCAGCCCCTCGTCGTTTGGCTGTGGTTGTAAAAAATTGTGCTGGGACGCAACCTGATAGCAAAGTCGAAAAGCGTGGTCCGGCAATATCATCAGCTTTTGATGCGGATGGTAATCCGACGCGCGCAGCGCAAGGTTGGGCAAAAGGTAATGGCATTGAGGTTGCCGAGGCGTCACGATTAAAGACCGATAAGGGTGAGTGGTTGCTGCACGTTGCTGAAGTAAAAGGAAAAGCATTGAAGGACGTATTGCAGGAAGTTTTGCAAACAACCGTCAAGAAGCTTCCTATCCCAAAGCCAATGCGCTGGGGATCGTCGTCAGCTGAATTTATTCGCCCAGTGCACACCTTGTGTGTCATGTTTGGTAGCGTCGTTATTCCCGTAACTTTGTTCGGATTGACTTCCGCAAACCAGTTATCTGGCCACCGTTTTCATGGTCAACGTCGCTTTACATTGGACCATGCTGATAATTATGCGAGCGCGTTAATGGCCCAATATGTTGTTGCCGATTACGCACAACGTGCCGATACCATTGAAGCAGGGCTAATAGCTAGAGCCGAAGAACTCGGAGTAACACCCGACTATAACCGTGCATTGTTAGAAGAGATTTCTTCGCTTGTAGAATGGCCTGTTATTTTATCTGCTAAGTTTGAGGCTGATTTTCTTGATGTGCCAAAAGAAGCACTCATATACACAATGAAGGATGATCAAAAGTATGTCCCTCTATTGGATGACGAGGGTAAGTTATCATCGATGTTCTTATTTGTATCAAACATTGAAAGCAAAGACCCACTTCAAGTAATTGAAGGAAACCAGAAGGTTATTCGTCCGCGTTTGTCCGACGCAAAGTTTTTCTTCGAGAATGACAAAAAAACAACATTAGCATCTAAGGCGGAACAATTAGCGACCGTTCTATTCCAGAAAGACTTGGGTACCGTTGCGGATAAGACCGCACGTTTAGTGTCAATTAGTATAAGTATAGCCAATGAATTAAAGATAGATCCAACACACGTTGCGCGAGCTGCGGCGTTGTCCAAGGCCGATTTACTGAGTGACATGGTCATGGAGTTCCCCAGTGTGCAGGGTATCATGGGGCATCATTATGCGTTACATGACGGAGAACATGCCGACGTAGCGTTAGCTATTGAGGAACAATATTTACCGCGCTTTGCGGGGGATAGACTACCAACCTCAAGCGCAGGTTATATCCTGTCCCTTGCAGAAAAGCTCGATACATTGGTTGGAATATTTGGTATTGGTAAACTACCTAAAGGCGACAAAGACCCTTTTGCGCTCCGCCGATCAGCAATTGGCATATTGCGTATTATGGTTGAAAACAAATTGGCACTGGATTTACACAGTATGGTGAAAAGTGTTGTTAGTATTTACGCTGATAGATTATCGAATGCGCAAACAGCAACTCAGGTGCATACCTTCTTATTGGATAGATTTAAGCCTTTTTATCAAGACCAAGACATCACTGGAGATGTTGTGAGTGCCGTGATGACGCAACAACCAACAACGGCGATTGATTTTGATGCGAGGATTAGAGCAGTTACTGCATTTAAGCAAATGGATAGCGCTGTCGATTTAGTTGCTGCAAATAAGCGTGTAGCTAATATTTTGAATAAAAATGATATTGATATTGACGCATTGCCATCTATTGACCCGTCATTGTTTATCGAAGACGCAGAAAAGGCCCTATTTTTTGCACTACAAAGCGCACAGAGCGAAGTTAGCCGCCTTATTGACACATTGGCCTATGATCAGGTTTTGGCGTCGCTTACCGTCCTAAAGACGCCACTTAATAACTTCTTTGATGACGTCATGATTATGGCCGATGACCAAAAGGTAAAATCAAATCGGGTTGCCTTGGTAGGCAAAGCGAGACAACTTTTCTTGTCCGTAGCAGACGTTTCAGTATTAGCAGTATAAGGGTTAGTGGCTATGCATAAATTTACGAAGTTAACTGTTGTAGCACTGAGTTTAGTTGCGTTAGGTGCATGTTCAACTCGTTCCGCTAGAGACTTAATTAGTTTTGAGCCTGATAAGAACTACCAAGACATGTATTTACGTGGAGTTTTCAACTGGTGGGAAGCAACGGATCAATTCAAATTCAGTCGGATTTCTCCCGATCTATATACCATTACAATTGAATTGATTGCCGATGGTCAACCGTATGATTTTAAAGTAGCTGACGCTAGTTGGACTCCTGAGTTCAACTGCGGCTTCGAGTATTCACCACGCAGGGTCGAATTATATGACCCGGTTGAGTTGATTTGTGAGCAAACCAGTCAAAACATTCAATTTATTCCATCAGATACAGGTTTGTTTACATTTGAATTTGATATATCAGATAACAGTGAGCCAGAACTTACTATTACCAGAGTCGATGATTAGACACTACTAGTGTTAATGTGGCTCGGTAACAATTGTTTATTTACTTGTCATGATCTACTAAATAGCTATAGAGGAGTTCTGTTTTCTCATCGATGTAACCATTTTTTTCATTCCAGAGTATAGACTGACGTTCAATACAAATCGTTACTATACAAATTTATTGACATCTGTGGTCCGTTTTTCGTTCAAGGTTGCGCATCAGCATCAACGGGTTTTTTATTAAATCTGCGTCTGATGTTTAAACCTTAGAGTTCACTTACCCCACCACAATTTTTGATCACATTAACTTCAACACTTCAATCACAGACATTAGTAGTCGTTCAACTTATTTAATGCAGATTAATATTACTTTTCATCTGATTCGTAAATGTAAAATGCTTAATAAGAAGCTTCCTATTTTTTACTAATACTTTTATTAAATGTTTTATTTACGTAATTAGATTTTAGCCACCTATTTTTTATAGTTTGATATTTTCGCCAAAAATATGTTTCGATTACAGAGTTGATATTGGCGTTTATGGGTACCAGTTCCACTTATCCAGCCACACACAATATACATATAACCATATGATTTAAAATAGTTTTATGGTGCAGAAAACATACTTAACGGATTGGTTTATGGCCTCATGCCAGCCAAATATTATCGTTATACGCACTAACGAAACGAAGCGTTAGTTTTGCTACGTTACATGGCTAAAACTGGATATTGATAAAAATAACATAACCTGCTGAAAAATATAGAAATTATTTATTTATTACGATTAGTAAAGATAAATTACATTCTATTTTGCTTTTACGTAGATTTTTATAAGAACTTTATTGAATAGCTGTTTATTCAAAAAGCTTTTGGTAAATTTGGTTTTAAAGGTTACCTTTTTAAAAGTGGTTTCATCAATTTGGTTTTTTGGGTGGTTACTTTATAAGTCGATTTCGAATAACCAGTTTCGAGACATAAAAAAAGGTGCTCACTTCAGGAACACCTTTTTTTATTTTACTTTTTGAATGTATCTACACGTCTAAGTTTTCAACATTCAAGGCATTGGTTTGAATGAAGTCTCTACGCGGTTCAACATGGTCGCCCATTAATGTCGTAAACAATTGATCTGCTGAAATTGCATCTTCAATTTTCACTTGTAGCATGCGGCGTTGAGAAGGGTCCATTGTGGTTTCCCAAAGTTGTTCGGGGTTCATTTCACCAAGCCCCTTATAACGCTGCTTATACTGTCCACGCTCAGCTTCTTTGATTAACCATAATAATGCTTCCTCAAAAGTGCTCACGACTTGGGTTTTTTCGCCGCGTTGAATATAAGAGCCCGCTTCCATCAAACCATTAATAGTTTCATTTAGGGTTCTGATTTTTTTGTATTCAGGTCCTTCAATAAAGCTTTGCGTGAACGAGTAGTTATAGTCAATACCATGCATCTTCATAATGATTTCTAGTTCGTTTAAACCATTTTCAGTCGCATTAATGTTGAATGAAAAACTTTGTCCATCATCCTCAGACGTAGCAAGTTGGTCAACTAGTGACTGCCCAATGCGACTTAATGCGTCTTTATTACCTAACGTTTCAGTTGTCATTACTTCTAAATAAACAAGTTGCTTCAAAATAGAAGTTGGCATTCTACGGTGCATTCTGCTAATCAGAGTCTGTGTTGACTGATAAAGCTTAACCATATTCTCTAAGCTTAACTCTTTAATCGGTGGCGCGTCAGGGCTAAAATAAAGACTTGAGCCATCAACAGCGATCGAGGTGATCATATTCGTATATGCCTCATCGTCTTTTAGATATTGTTCTTGCTTACCTTTTTTGATTTTGTACAACGGTGGTTGTGCAATATAAATATATCCACGTTCTATCAGTTCGGGCATTTGACGGAAGAAAAAAGTTAACAAAAGGGTTCTTATGTGAGAACCATCCACATCGGCATCTGTCATAATGATAATACTGTGATAGCGTAACTTTTCAGGATTATATTCATCACGACCAATTCCACAACCTAGCGCAGTTATTAACGTCGCAACTTCCTGAGAAGATAACATTTTGTCAAAGCGAGCTTTCTCAACATTAAGTATTTTGCCTTTTAACGGCAGGATTGCTTGGTTTTTTCTATTACGACCTTGCTTCGCAGAACCGCCAGCAGAGTCACCTTCCACAATATATAGTTCAGATAATGCAGGATCTTTTTCTTGGCAATCGGCAAGTTTACCTGGCAAACCGGCCAAGTCCAACGCGCCTTTGCGACGAGTCATATCACGCGCCTTGCGGGCAGCTTCACGTGCTCTTGCAGCATCAATTATTTTTCCAACAATGATCCGAGCTTCACTTGGATTTTCAATTAAGTAATCGGCAAGCTTTTCACCCATAGCACTTTCAACGGCAGTTTTTACTTCCGATGAAACTAATTTGTCTTTAGTTTGTGAAGAAAACTTAGGGTCAGGAACTTTAACAGAGATAACAGCAGTCAAACCTTCACGAGCGTCATCACCACTAGCGCTAGTCTTATTCTTTTTATTCATACCCTCTTTTTCCATAAAGGTATTTAATGTTCGAGTTAACGCACCACGGAAACCGGCTAAGTGAGTTCCGCCATCTCTTTGAGGAATATTGTTAGTAAAGCAAAAAACATTCTCTTGGAAACCGTCGTTCCATTGCATAGCAACTTCGACTGAAATACCGTCTTCACGGTGTAGGTCAAAATAGAACGCTTTTTGATGAACAACCGTTTTGTTAGTATTTAAATATTCAACGAAAGCTTTAATACCGCCGGCATATTGGAAGTGGTCCTTACGGCCATCTCTTTCGTCTTCGAGGATAATGGAAACGCCAGAGTTTAGGAAAGATAATTCTCGAACTCGTTTTGCCAAAATATCATAGTGAAATTCAATATTTGTGAATGTTTCTTCACTCGGCCAAAAACGTATTGTAGTTCCTGATTTATCTGTTTTACCCGTTGGAGCTAGAGGAGCGCAAGGCACTCCCATATTGTATTCTTGTTCAAAAATTTCGCCTCTACGACGAATATTGATAGTTAGCTTTTTAGACAGAGCATTTACAACAGAGACACCAACACCATGTAAGCCGCCTGAGACTTTATATGAGTTATCATCGAATTTTCCACCAGCGTGCAATACTGTCATAATAACTTCAGCTGCGGAAACCCCCTCTTCTTCATGGATTTCAGTTGGAATACCACGCCCATCATCACTGACTGAAACAGAGTTATCAGAATGTATTTTAATTACGATATCTTTGCAGTGACCAGCCAAAGCTTCATCAATGGAGTTATCAACAACTTCGAAAACCATATGATGTAAACCGGTACCATCATCTGTATCGCCAATGTACATACCTGGACGTTTACGTACGGCATCTAATCCTTTTAGAACCTTAATACTCGAAGAATCGTAATTCTGTTCTGACATTTCTTACTCCTCGTTCACTTGGTTATGTTCCACGTGAAACACTTTTTTATCATTATATTTATTTGTGAAGTCGAATTGCGAGGTCTCAATAGCTGTAACAAAAACCTGGGTGTTCGTTTCAAGTATTAAGTCCAGAAAATGTTCCCTTGTCTTTATGTCCAACTCCGCAGCAATATCGTCAACTAAATAGATAGTTGATTTATTACTTAACGATGAAAACATTTTCATTTGTGCAATTTGCAATATAGATACCAAAATCCTCAACTGACCACGCGACAGATTTTCTGATGCGCTCAATCCATTTACAGTGAACTTTATATCACCTTTATGTGGGCCAACCGTCGTGTATCCATATTGGAAATCACGTTGCTGCTTTAGCATTAACGATTCTTCTAGCAGCATACCTTTATCCCAACCTGTATTATACCTCAGTTCTATCTTGAACTCAGGTATAAATTGACCATAAAGTGCAACAACTTCGGCATTTATTGCCTCCAAATAGGTCTTTCTAGCGTCCGAAATCAAATTGCCATACCTACTAAGGGATTCACTCCAATAATCGAACTGTTGGACATCTATCGGTCTTCCCGTATTTAGGTGAGATCTCAATAATGCGTTGCGCTGGCTAAGTGTTTTTGAATAGGCAGACATTAAATCTGAGTAACCATGTTTCACGTGAAACAATGCCCAATCGACAAAACGTCGTCTAAGCATCGGTTGCCCTATTATCAGATCACTGCTTTGTGGAGTAAAAATCTGCATCGGAATTTTACGAACAACATCCGCTAATTTTTTGGTTCTCTCACCGTTGATACTAAATTCAAAGCCGTCCGACTTATGCCTTGTACAACCAATCTTTTGCTCTGTACCTTCTTCATCAACGAGCCGACTAAAAACCGTTGCTATATCAGTATTGTGTTTTACGACGGAGTTTTGCCGGTTTGTTCTAAATGAGCGACCAAATCCGAGTAAATGAACTGCTTCCAAGATTGAAGACTTCCCAGCACCATTAGCACCGTGAATTATATTAAGACTTTTACAAGGGGAAAACGCAACTTGTTCAAAATTCCTAAACTGAGCAAGTTGCACTAGAGATAGATGCATAAAGGCTAGGAGCGGCCCCTAACTGTGGTTATAGACGCATAGGCATGATGACATATAATGCTGACTCATCGCCCTCTGCGTGGATCAATGCACTCGCGTTCGCATCGGACAAGTTAAAAATTACATTCTCTGAATTAAGGACGTTCAACACGTCAATAAGGTACGCAACGTTGAAACCCATTTCCAACTCTTCACCTTCATAATTTACATCAACAACTTCTTCTGCCTGTTCCTGCTCAGGGTTGTTCGCAGTTATCTTCAGTTCGCCTGACGCCAAATTCAACCTCACACCTTTGAACTTTTCGTTTGACAGGATCATCGCCCGAGAGAACGCAGCCTTTAACAATTCGCGCGACGACCAAACCGCCTTGTCGGAACCTTTTGGAAGAACTCTTCTATAGTCAGGAAAACGACCATCTACCAACTTACTTGTAAAAATAAAAGAAGTAGAAAAGATTCTTATATGGTTGCTGCCAATTTGAACTTTCACCAAAGCGTCATTATATTCAACTAGCCTAATTATTTCCAATACACCTTTGCGTGGAATAATCACCTGGCGATTTGGCAATGTAGCAACTTCGTAATCAAGCGTTGCAAGTGCAAGACGATGACCGTCAGTCGCAACAGTACGAATAGTATGTTCTTCAGTTTCCAAACTCATACCATTTAGGTAGTAACGTACATCCTGCTGAGCCATTGAAAAATGAGTTTTTTCAATAAGTCCTTTTAGGTCTGATTGCGTGATTTCGAACTCAACCTCACCTTCCCAATCTTCAAGATTAGGATAGTCGCTTGCAGACAGTGTCGATAATGTATATTTACCGCGGCCTGACTTAATAATGGCTTTGTTCTCTTCGACTTCAAAGATAATATTACTTTCACCATTGATACCTCGAATAATATCAACCAGCTTTTTAGCAGGAACTGTTATCTCACCATCCGTGAAACTGCCAGACAGCTTTACGCTAGACATCAACTCGACTTCTAAATCAGTACCTGTTAGCCAGAGTGTTCCCTCACTAACCTTTATTAATACATTCGACAGTATGGGCAGTGTGTGACGTCGTTCAACTGCACCAGAAACTAATTGAAGCGGTTGTAATAAACCTTCACGGCTAATGGTAAATTTCATTTATGTCTTCTCGTTAAAATTATTATGAAGAAAGCGTTCTTATTAAGTTCTTATAGTCTTCTTTTATATCATGACTTTCGTTGCGAAGTTGAACAACTTTTCTCACAGCATGAATGACCGTTGTATGATCTCTTCCACCGAAGGCATTACCTATTTCCGGTAAACTATGATTCGTTAGTTCTTTGGCTAAGGCCATCGCAACTTGCCTAGGACGAGCAACACTTCTGCTTCGTCTTTTAGACAGTATATCAGCAACTTTAATTTTATAATAATCAGCCACTGTTTTCTGTATGTTCTCAATAGTAACTAACTTGTCCTGTAAGGCAAGTAAATCCCTCAACGCATCGCGAACAAAATCGATTGTAATCGGTCTACCAGAAAAATTGGCATTCGCTACCACCCGATTTAAAGCGCCTTCCAATTCTCGCACATTTGACCGCAACCGTTTCGCCATAAAAAACGCCACTTCGGTTGGAAGCCTCACATTGCACTCGTGCGCTTTTCTATTCAAAATTGCAACACGCGTTTCTAATTCTGGAGGTTCGATTATTACCGTTAACCCCCATCCGAATCGGGACTTGAGCCTGTCCTCTACACCATCAATTTCTTTTGGATAACGATCTGAAGTCAGTATTATTTGTTGATTACCTTCTAGCAAGGCATTAAACGTATGAAAAAACTCTTCTTGTGAGCGATCCTTATTTGCGAAAAATTGAATATCATCAATTAGCAATGCATCAACCGAGCGATAGAAACGTTTGAATTCTTCTATCGCATTATTCTGTAGCGCTTTTACCATATCTTGAACAAACCGTTCAGAATGCATATAAACAATCTTCGCGTCTGGCTTATTAGCCAAAATACCGTTTCCCACCGCATGCGTTAAATGGGTTTTACCTAAACCAGTACCACCGTATAGGAACAATGGATTATAGGACTTACCTGGATTGTTAGCTACTTGAATTGCGGCGGCACGCGCGTATTGATTTGACTTACCCTCAACAAAATTCTCAAAAGTGTATTCTGGATTTACATTGCTTTTATGCACATTAACCGCAGGACTCGGCGTTTTACCAAAATCAGCACCCTGATTCATTACAGTATTGCCATTTTGCGCGGCGTACTGCTGATATTGATTTCTCTGCGTATTCGCTTGGTTGCTAGAGTTCTGATTGGCTAGATTGATATCTATACCACCGCCAACTTTAGGGGAAGCAGGCTGCACACTTTGTTTATTTAAAAAAGGATTTTGACTCTTATCAGCACGGGCATCGGTTTGATAATCCGTGCGGGAGTTTTGATTATTTTGTGCAGAATGGTCACGCGATGAGCTGACCATGTGCTCACCTACACTCACTTTTCTGCGATCAGCATTAACTCCTTCTCTATAATCACCACCATCCTGACCATCATTCGACCGGTTATTGCCTGCTGGACGATTTACAACCTCGCCCTGTATATTGTCTTGTGCCCTATCATACCCGCCAATTGGCCGGTCGTTGAAGTTTTGATTATTATTAGAAAGTGATGCTTGTTGCGCATTGCCATCATTAACGATAGGACTATCAGCTGCTTGTTGCTGCGCTATCGCATTTTGCTGAGCAATACTGCGCACTGTTATTATTAAGTTAGGCGCATCCTGCCCATATAAAGTCCGCAGACTTTCAGTAATCATCCCATGATATTTGTCTCTAACCCAATCAAGAATAAAATGATTAGTTGCAAATAAATGGAGGGACTCGCCATTAAATTCGGATCGGAGTGGTTTTAACCACATATTGAATTGTTCGGAAGGAAGTTCTTCTTTTAGCAATTCGAGGCAATGATCCCAACTTATACTCAACTGACTTTCTCCATTAAACGTCGACCAAAACTAACTGCGTCCGCGTATTACAGTAGTATAAAATACGGAACGGTGTGGCACCGAACCGCCAATTTTGCACACACTAATGTGTCTTTAATATGAATAACTAGTTTCGACAATAATATTCATCCTAACCCGGACGAGCATATTTCGTTGCAATAAAGAGCAAACTGCGTTGTTAGCCTTTTAAAAAAGGACGACAAGAATAGGGGATTTTCACCTGTTTATCCACATTTATCAGTAAATCTTTTAGTATAATTACCTCTAAGCAACATTAAACTTCTAAATTACTGTTATATATAGATTTTTTCTGGGGATAACCTCATGAATTAACTGAGTTAATTGTCTAACTTGTAGCGTATCGTCCACTTATTGGGCATATATCGTGCCATATCCTCCTTCAAACGTTAATAATTTCATGAGTAATGTGGATAACAATGACGAATGCACAATATTTATGCACAATTTAATTAAACATGCCTTTCACACTTATAAACATTGACAATCAGCGTATTGATCTCTATGATTCTGCGTCCATTTCCAAGCAAGGTTTCATAAAAGTTGAAACTAATGCTTCAACGTTACATTGAAACAAGTAGAGATTAGGTCATGAAAAGAACTTTTCAACCAAGTAATTTAAAGCGCAAACGCTCACACGGTTTTCGTGCTCGCATGGCCACTAAGAATGGTCGTAAAATTCTTGCAAATCGCAGAGCTAAAGGAAGAGCAAAATTATCAGCTTAATGTGTAAGTAAAGCATATTAAACCGGTGAATAACTCATTTCCCAGGGAGTCACGTCTGTTGACTCCCAAAAACTTCTCCTTCGTATTTGATCAAGCCATTCCCGCAGTTTCTAATCACATCACTATATTAGCAAGACACAACGAACTCGAAACAGCTCGCTTAGGCATTACTGTGCCCAAGAAAAAAGTCAAAAATGCCACTGATCGAAACACAATAAAAAGAATTATTAGAGAAAGCTTCCGATTACAAAGACATCAGCTACCAAATGTTGATATTATCGTGATCGCGAAACAAGGTATTGGTGAAATGGATAACCAAACACTGGCTACTCAATTAGAGAAATTATGGCGAAAAATGACTCTTCGATGCAATCAACCAGCAAAATAACACCAGAAACAGTGGTTCCAAAGCCTATTTCTATGTTTACATTGCCGTTCAGATTATTGATAAAATTTTACCAAACCATTATATCTCCATTGCTAGGCCAAAATTGTCGGTTTCATCCGACTTGCTCTTGTTATGCTCATCAAGCTTTAGAACGACACGGATTAGTTAAAGGTAGTTGGCTTTCTGTAAAAAGAATAGTGAAATGTAACCCAATGCACCCGGGTGGGTTTGATTACGTGCCCGGATCAACTGACAATGAAGCAACTCATTCAGACTGCACTGAAACAGTAGCAACAACGTCAAAAGTAGCACCTAAAAATAAAACTTAAAATGAGAAAAATATGGAATCCCAAAGAAGTCTCTTAGTTATTGGCTTATTGCTAGTCAGTTATCTATTGTGGGTTGAGTATCAGGACGCATACGGCCCAAAGCCAGCAACAATGCCTGTTCAACAAACCACTGCAAGCCAAGGTGTACCTAGTGTTTCTGGAGCCAATGGGGAAATACCGACTAGCTCGTCTGTCCCTATCATCGGTAATAGCACTGCATCTGACATACCAGTAAATCAGACAATTGTGCCTCAGGTTGGTGCTTTACAAACCAACAGTGACCGTTTCATTACTGTTAGCACAAACACACTTAACCTTACTATTGACTTGGTTGGCGGTGATGTCGTTCGAGCTGACTTAGTTAAGTATCCTGTTACTCAAGGTTCCGATGATTCTTATCAGTTGTTGAAACCCGATACTGCACGGCTTCATATAGCTCAAAGCGGACTAGTTGGAAAGTCAGGCCCTGACTCTAATGCTAAAGGACGACCTCTATATAGTACCTCTAAAACTGACTTTATAATGGACGGCGATACCTTAAGTGTTCCATTGTCTTGGTCTTCAGCTGAAGGTCTTAACGTTACCAAAACATTTGTATTCCAACGTGACCAACATGTCGTTAACGTTAACTATGATGTAAAGAATAACACCAATGCCCCTGCGTCCATGGCACAGTTTGCGCAACTAAAACAAACCACAGCAGATCAGCCCGGTGGCAGCATGTTTATGCCTATTTATCGCGGTGGCGCTTACTCTACCCAAGAAGATAAATACGACAAATTTGGTTTTGGTGATTTTGAAGACGAAAAATTGAATGTAGTCACGATTGGTGGTTGGACAGGCATGATTGAGCATTATTTCGTTACTGCTTGGATTCCGCCACAAGAACAAACGAATACGATTACTAGCCGCATTGTTGATAGTAATTTTGCCATCATTGGATATACCGGAGAACCTGTAACAATACCAGTAAACGGTGAGCGGACTATTTCAAGCCAGTTATATATGGGACCAAAAACCCAAAGTGTTCTAGCTGCTATTTCACCAGGATTGGACCTTACTGTTGATTACGGCTTCCTTTGGATGATTTCACAACCGTTATTCTCATTACTAATATGGATACAAGGCATTGTAATCAATTGGGGATTAGCGATTATTTGTGTCACCATTGTTGTCAAGGGGGCCATGTATTGGTTAACCAAGAAACAATACGAATCAATGGCCAAAATGCGTAATTTACAACCTAAAATGGCACAGTTAAAAGAACGCTTTGGTGATGATCGCCAAAAGATGTCTGCCGCAATGATGGAAATGTATAAGAAAGAGAAAGTAAATCCAATGGGTGGTTGTTTCCCTCTCCTACTGCAAATGCCTATCTTTTTAGCACTATACTGGGTGTTATTAGAAAGTGTTGAATTGCGTCACGCCGACTTCATATTCTGGATAACTGATCTATCGGTCGCTGACCCATACTATGTATTGCCTATTTTAACTGGTGCTAGCATGTTCTTGTTGCAACGTTTACAGCCGATGACTATCACTGACCCGTTACAGCAAAAAATAATGACTTATATGCCGGTTGCCATGAGTATTTTCTTCTTCTTCTTCCCTGCAGGATTGGTTTTGTACTGGTTAATAAGTAACGTTATTACACTGGTTCAAGCAAAGATTATCTACGCATCGATGGAGAAAAGAGGCATAAGTAGTAAAGGTTAAATGGACGTAAGATATTAGAATTTATATTTAGTTTTAGTAACCTCTTTTTAAAAAGCCTGCTTAGTGCGGGCTTTTTTGTCTACAAAATTTAAGATTAGCTAAACACCGCTAGAGTTACAAGATACACTAGCTTGACTAACACGCAAAAATAACTTTGGGAGAAAGCACATGCCTACATTTGATATTGTTTCTGAATTAAACGAAGAAGAAGTAAAGAATGCGACTGAAAACGCAAACCGTGAATTAGCAACTCGATTTGATTTCAGAAACGTAGAAGCATCGTTCGAATTCAAAGACTCAACAGTAGTAATGAGTGCACAAGATGATTTCCAACTCAAACAGATGATGGATATACTTCGTAGCGCTTTAGTAAAACGTGGTGTAAACACCTCATCTATGGACCGAAATGATAGCAGTCACACGGGCAGAATTCACCGTCAAACTATTGGGTTCAAACAAGGCATTGACCAACCACTAGCGAAAAAAATAGTTAAACTAATTAAAGATAAGAAGCTCAAAGTACAAGCAGCTATCCAGGGCGAGCAGCTTCGTGTTACCGGCAAAAAGCGTGACGATTTACAAGACGTCATGGCATTGTTGAAACAAGAAGATTTGGGCCAACCATTGCAATTTAATAACTTTCGCGACTAAATAGTGTTCGTGTCGAGTTATTGCTCAGAACAGGTTATTGATTAAAAATGTTTTTGAATAAAGAAACTATTGTTGCACAAGCTACAGCCCCAGGTCGCGGTGGTGTTGGTATTGTGCGTGTGTCTGGCCCTAAAGCAACTGAAGTAGCATTGCGTTTATTGGGTGAATGCCCGCCAATACGTCAAGCCAGCTACTTGCCATTTAAAGACCAACACAACAATGTCATTGACCAAGGGATTGCGTTGTATTTTAAAGCTCCCCATTCTTTTACGGGTGAAGATGTATTGGAATTGCAGGGACATGGCGGCCAGGTGGTCATGGAGCTATTAATCGACGCTTGTGTTGCCAGCGGCGATATCCGCTTAGCCAGGCCGGGCGAATTCAGTGAACAGGCATTCTTAAACGATAAAATGGATTTAACCCAAGCCGAGGCCATTGCCGACCTCATTAATGCAACTTCCAAACAAGCTGCCAAAAGCGCTCTTCGTTCACTGCAAGGTGAATTTTCGCAGCAAATTAATATGTTAGTTGAGCAGGTTATTCATCTGCGCATGTATGTTGAAGCTGCTATTGATTTTCCCGAAGAAGAAATCGACTTCTTAGGCGACGGCAAGATACAGGGTGATTTAGTAAAAATTTGTGCCCAACTTGACAGAATTAAACATCAAGCTAAGCAAGGTAGTTTAATACGCGATGGTATGTCTGTGGTAATTGTTGGTAGGCCAAATGCAGGCAAATCAAGTTTACTCAATGCACTTTCGGGTAAAGAGTCTGCTATTGTTACCCACATTGCCGGCACCACTCGTGATGTATTAAAAGAACATATTCATATTGATGGGATGCCACTGCATATAATTGATACAGCGGGCTTGCGCGAAAGCACTGACGAAGTTGAAAAAATAGGCATCGAGCGAGCTTGGACTGAAATTGAGAAAGCTGACCGAATTTTGTTTATGGTAGACAGTAACGACGAAAAAGCAGATCAACCTACTGATATTTGGCCAGAATTTTATGCACGCTTACCCGCTAATGCCAACATTACGGTCATCCGTAATAAGTGTGACGAAAGCGGTGAAACAGTCGGATTATCGACAGGCTCTACTTACCCTGTATTGCGCATTTCTGCGAAGCAGCAACATGGTATAAATGAACTAAGAGACCATTTAAAGGAATGTATGGGTTTTGAACAAGCAGGTGAAGATCAAGTCATTGCGCGCCAACGCCATATTATTGCATTACAGCAAGCGGACGAGCACATCAATTTAGGTAAATCGCAACTTGAAGACAATATGGCAGGTGAGTTACTCGCTGAAGAATTGCGTATTGCACAGCAATATTTAAATGAGATTACTGGCGAATTTAGTTCTGACGATTTACTGGGTAAGATTTTTTCATCATTTTGTATAGGCAAATAGACCGTAAGCTTATACTCAATATAAGCACATTATTTTTAATGCTAATGAATATTTATGGTAAGTGAAAGTACTTATTAGATTTCAATTTCGAGTAATAAACTAGACTACTAAAACGTTCCTAATTTAAGGTAATTATATGCACTTCGACATCATGGTAGGTTCTGTTCTAGGCGCTTCAGAGTATGTAGCCGAAGCTATATTGGTGAGTATTACAGAGGCTGGTCATACTGGTGAATGTCACTTTGAACCCACCGTATCTACGTTAAATAAAGACAACTTACTATTGATCTGCACATCTACGCATGGCGCTGGTGACTTACCAGACAATATAGAATCTTATGCAAAGGCCCTTGCAAGCAAAGACTTGCAAGGGTTAAATGCAATGATTATTGGACTTGGTGATAGCAGTTACGATACGTATTGCGGCGCTGCAATGAAAATGGAAACCCTACTACTTGATAGAGGTGCTACTTTATTAAGCGAACCCTTGCACATTGACGTACTAAATCATCCCATTCCTGAAGATATAGCAGTGGAATGGTTTGTAGCGCAATTAGACAAAGTGTCCGGTAAATAGATATCTTTATGAATAGCCTGGAATTAGACGCCCTTCAATTATCTATGAGCAACCATGCTAGAGCGCTCTATGGTATATATTTAGCATCCAAAGGTAGCTTAACAAAGGGCAACGTTACCCTTTCCTATAAAGATATTATACAGTTTTTGAATGGTAAAGAAGAAATTGTAACCTTAGGACGCCAAGTTAATTCACTACTTAAAGAACTAGACAACGCAGGCTTGATTCAAATTAATAGTGATCAGTCGTACAAACGAAGCTTAAATAATCAAATTATTCATTTACCCTTAAGTGTTACCCGAGAAATTTCTGATATAACCACCGATAAACACCAGAGTTTTGTTAAGATGAACGTGAACTGGCGACCAAATGCTGAATTATTTGAACAGATCTGTCAGCTTGTTGGCGTAATAGATAAAGGGTATTCTGCTGATGAGTTGGGAGAATACATTGCTTATTGGTTAGGTTATCCTGAGAAACAGTTTACTGATTATCAGTGGACCCAAAAATTTGTATTGAATATAAAGCAGCGCCGTCAGCGACTACCTGTGAATAAAGAACAAACTAAAGTCGGCCATCAATGGATAACTCCACAAGCTGGTCTTGAAATAGACGACAACGTTAAACAACTAGTTGAAAAATACAGTGGGAAATCATGAAAAGTCTAAACGATAGGATTACTGAATTGGCAAAATCTTTGGGAAAAGATCCTGAACCTGAAGCTCAATTTAACTATAAAGAACGTCGTGAAGAATTCGACCGTTTAGCTAATCAAGATGTCCAAAAATTACAACAAGAGACTCGCCTTCAACGTGTTCAAAAAATACATGGTAAGTCGGAACTCGATCCAAAGTGGACGTTTCACAACTTAGTTGAAGATGCACAAGATGTAGTTGAAGCCATTAACATTGCCAAATCCTTTATTGCCGCCCATGCTGATGCTAGCTGGCGAAATAGTGGTGCTCATATGATGATTTTTTATGGTGACTATGGTCGCGGTAAATCACATATAGCGGGTGCTATTGCTCATCAATTAATTGATCAATACGAGACAACTGTCATGTATCGTCAACTACAATCACTATTAGAAATGCGTTTCTCATCTTATGATTTTCAATCTGCTGACAGTGCGCCTGAGAAATTTCGTCAACTAAATAAACAACTACAAGAGGTTGATTTACTTATATTAGATGAAGTTTGTGTTAATGAAACTATGCTTAAAAAGACGACACAAAGCTGGTTAGGTAGCTTGTTACGACAGCGTCTTATTGACAATAAAAACTGTATACTTATTACTAATCACAACTTAAAAGACTTGGAAACAGCTTTGGGTCGATACTGTTTTGAATCTATTAAAGAATATGATACCTATAAAGTCCGATTCCAAGGCCCGAGCAGACGCAAACAAGTCGTTCCTGACTATGCAGAGCCAAGCAGTGGCAACCAGTACCAACCTAATCAGGTCCGCTAACTTTACTTAGGCTAGTCCAATGGTGGCAACATGGATTGGTTAACTGTCGCCCCCGCTGGTTTCATCACCTATATGCTAAATACAATAACTGGCGGTGGTAGCTTCATCATACTTCCCACCTTAACTATCCTCGGTGTTAATCGCATAACGCTACAAGTGCTGCTGCGCTACTCTCATGTTGTATAGCTATGTATGGCATTGTCTCCACTATATAATTCACTACCATTTTTACGTTTATTCAGCCTAGTCGCAATGGGTAGCGCATTTGCAGCTCCTTTTACACCTGTTAGGCAGTGATGCTTTATCTACAATTATAACTTCCACTCTGCCCATTTTGCTCAAATATATATTCACAAAACACACTATAAAAGGTAAACAGTCCTTGAGTTCTGTTGTCTCTCATCTTATTTTCTTTATTATTTGTACCTTCAGTGAATACCTTGATGCAGATATCATCATCATTTTACTCGCAACATTCGAATTTATAGACCTGAAAAACCAAAAAAATGAATAAACTAAAAAATATAATGTCTTAAATATTCATTATTATAGCTTCTTTTATCTATATCATAGCCGGAATAATAGAGCGAGTGCCTATGTTAGTAATGGGTATTTCAGGTGTTTTCGGAGTTCATCCCAGAGCAAGTGTTTATTATAAAATCAAGGATCAGCCTATAATTATAGTCATTATAACGACCCGTTTTAGTTAATATATTTACTTTATCTAGAGAAATCCATTATCTATTCATTTCATTGTCGTCAATTATTGTGCATAAGTGAGATAACTAGTAATTACATTACTAATGAACTTCATAAAAAGTAAGTATATGAGCTACTTACCATAAATAAAAAGCATTATCTCCTCATTCAATATACAAGTTATAAACAATATTCACACCTGTTATCAAGTATTGTGGATAAGATCGATCCAAAGCTGTACGAAAGTTATGGTTATTCACTGGATAGTTTTGATAAATATTTTACCTGTGGATAAAAGGCACACTTATACAGAGCATATACCGATCTTACACCCTCTTGATCACAGGGTTTCAAGTGCCATAACTATATGATTATATTAAAAAATACATACTTATCAACAGAAAAGTGCTTCCCTAATAATAGTAATAATAAACTATATATCTAAGATCTTTATTTCTACTAAGCAAATCAAAAAGACAAAAATAGTCTTTTTTTAAATATCTAGAAAAAACACTTTTTTCATCTAAATATTATTAACTCCACCAAGTTCAAAAAATTGTAAATATTCGATGTCATCTTCAAAAACTGATCTATAATTTTGAAAAAATATTTAAAACACTTTTTTAAAAAAACTTAAAAAAAATAGACTAAACTCAATTACGCGTTCAATCGATAAGCGTTTCAAATACAGCAAAACTCGTATACCATGTGAACCCCTTTTTTTGGGATTGTATTAAGCAATACTTGTTATCAGTTGAGATCTAAAGTTCGAATAGATATTCACTTAATAATTAGTACTAACTTATCAATAATTTGTTTTATAGTGTTTTAAATTGAGGCAGTTACGAATGTTTTATCAGCAAGATTTTGATGTCATTGTTGTCGGTGGTGGTCATGCAGGCACAGAGGCAGCAACTGCAGCCGCCCGTATGGGCGCTAATACACTTTTGCTTACGCATAGTATCGAAACACTTGGCCAAATGTCATGCAATCCAGCTATAGGTGGAATTGGTAAAGGGCATTTGGTAAAAGAAATTGATGCCCTTGGTGGTGTAATGGCTAAAGCGACCGATAAAGCTGGTATTCAATTTAGAACATTAAATTCAAGCAAAGGACCTGCGGTGCGCGCTACTCGTGCTCAAGCTGATAGAAGTTTGTATCGTATGGCTGTTCGTGAGGTGCTTGAAAATCAACCAAATTTGACTCTTTTTCAACAGTCTTGTGATGATCTAATTGTCGAAAATGACCGTGTTGTTGGCGTTGTAACTCAGATGGGCTTAAAGTTTAAAGCCAAGACGGTCGTAATCACTGTTGGTACTTTCCTTGGTGGCACTATTCACATAGGTATGGAAAATTACAAAGGCGGAAGAGCTGGCGATCCGCCATCAAATGCCTTAGCACAAAGACTCAGGGCTTTGCCATTCAGAGTAGGCAGACTCAAAACAGGAACGCCTGCACGATTAGACACACGTTCGTTAGATTATTCAAAAATGCAGGCACAGCCTGGTGATACGCCTCTTCCTGTATTTTCATTTACGGGTAAAGTTGAGGATCACCCTCGTCAGATCCCATGCTATATCACTCATACCAATGAAAAAACGCACGATATTGTTCGCTCTGGATTAGATAGATCGCCTATGTATACCGGCGTAATTGAAGGTGTGGGTCCGAGATATTGTCCGTCAATTGAAGATAAGGTAATGCGTTTTGCAGATAAAACGTCGCACCAAATATTTGTTGAACCTGAAGGTTTAACCAGCGTTGAAGTTTATCCAAACGGAATATCAACAAGCCTACCTTTCGATATTCAAATGGCACTAGTTCGCTCAATTAATGGCTTTGAAAATGCGCATATTATTCGTCCAGGTTACGCCATTGAATACGATTTCTTTGATCCACGCGACTTAAAGCAGACACTTGAAACTAAGTTTATTAGTGGATTATTTTTTGCTGGGCAAATCAATGGTACCACTGGTTATGAAGAGGCAGGTGCACAAGGTTTAGTTGCTGGTGCTAATGCTGCACTGCAATGCCAAGGAAAAGAAGGGTTCGAATTGCGTCGCGATGAAGCTTACATGGGTGTGCTCATTGATGATTTAGCAACCATGGGTACGAAAGAGCCATATAGGATGTTTACCAGCCGAGCTGAATATAGATTATTGTTACGTGAAGACAACGCTGATGTTCGCCTAACAGAAAAAGGCAGAGAATTAGGCCTAGTTGGCGATGAACAATGGGCTTATTTCCAAGAAAAAATGAACAGTGTTGAACTTGAGAGGCAGCGCCTGAAGTCACAATGGGTGCATACCAAACACAGGTCACTAGATGAACTGAACGGTATGTTAAAAACGCCTATTAGTCGAGAGCATTCATTAGAAGAATTAATAAGACGCCCAGAAATGACATATGCAAAACTCACTAGTATTGAAAGTTTAGGGCCGAGTATCTCAGATCCTAAAGCGGCTGAGCAAGTTGAAATTCAAATCAAATATGCGGGTTATATTGAGCGTCAGAAAGATGAAGTAGCTAAATCATTGCGCCATGAAAACACCCTGCTTCCGAGAGATTTTGATTTTTCACAAATTTCAGGTTTATCCAATGAGGTTGTCGCTAAATTGACAGATGCACGACCTGAAACTCTGGGCAAAGCATCGCGTATTTCTGGTATTACTCCTGCTGCGATTTCGTTGCTGCTCGTGTATTTAAAAAAACACAGTATGTCGTTCAAATCTGAGAAACAGACAGCCTAATGAGTTCATCAAACAACACGTCTCCCATGTTTGATGCACTGTCAGCTTCGTTTGATAAAGTTGCGGTACATTTAGACTTTCCGGTGTCACAGTTGCAGAAGCAGCAGTTAATCAATTATATTTTGCTGATGAATAAATGGAATAAAGCCTACAATTTAACGTCGGTTAGAGACCCGCAAGATATGTTGATCAAACATATTTTTGATTCGATTGTTATTTCTCCGCATTTGCAAGGTAATCATTTTGCAGATGTTGGCACGGGCGCCGGACTACCTGGTATCCCTCTGGCTATAATGAACCCGAATAAAACTTTTTTATTAATAGATAGCTTAGGCAAACGAATTCGTTTTATAAAGCAAAGTTTGTATGAGTTAAAAATTGGTAACGTAACAGCTATGCAAACTCGTGTTGAGGACGTTGTATTAGAAAAACCACTCGATGGTGTGTTAAGTAGAGCCTTTGCATCCCTAAAAGATATGCTCCATTGGTGCCAATCCTTAACCGATGAAAATGGCTTATTTTTAGCTTTAAAAGGTCAAGTTAACCAACTTGAACTTGACGAAATTCCTACAGGCTTTAAAGTAGTAGATTGTGTTAACCTTGCAATACCAAATTTTAAAGGTGAACGACATTTAATTAAAGTGAAAAAGACCAAGTAGCTTTTTAGATTGGACGTCAGGCAGCGTGGTGAAATATTTAGTTAAAAGCGCTTATGTCACAATAATTAATAATGAAATGTGAAGTAATCACAACCGTTTTCAACTCATAATAAATGGAATGTATTGTGGCGAAAGTCATCTCGATCGCGAATCAAAAAGGTGGTGTTGGTAAAACAACAACTGCGGTAAACGTTGCTGCTTCTATGGCTGCAACCAAACGTCGTGTATTACTTATTGATCTTGACCCGCAAGGTAATGCCACTATGGGCAGTGGAGTTGATAAGTATAATGTTGATAATACTTGTTATGAATTGCTCATTGAGGATGTACCTGCCAAAGAAGTTATTATTAAGAATACCGCTGGAAAGTATGACCTGATTGCGGGTAACTCTGATATAACAGCAGCCGAAATAAAATTAATGGAAGTATTTGCGCGTGAACTTAGGTTGCGCAGAGCCCTGGAAAGCGTCCAGGCTGATTACGATTATATTTTTATCGATTGTCCACCGTCGTTAAATCAACTAACCGTAAACGCAATGGCTGCTTCAGACTCAGTGCTTGTTCCTATGCAATGCGAATATTATGCGCTGGAAGGATTAACAGCATTGATGGACACCATTCACAAATTAGCGTCGGTAGTTAATCCAGATTTAAAAATTGAGGGTGTACTCAGAACAATGTATGACCCGCGCAATAGATTGGCGAATGATGTGTCAGAACAATTGAAACGTCATTTTGGCGATCAAGTGTACCGCACTGTTATTCCACGCAATGTAAGGTTAGCAGAAGCCCCAAGTTTTGGCACGCCAGCGATGTACTATGATAAGTCGTCAACGGGCGCAAAGGCATACTTGGCGCTAGCAGGCGAAATTTTACGTAGACGTGTTACTAAATAGTCTTATATTAGTAAGCGCTTACTATAGTTAAAACGTTTATTAATAAACAATGAGTAAATAAAATAGCTCATAAAGACATATCAGAGGTTACGATGTCACCAAAAAATAAAGGCTTAGGTAGAGGTTTAGATGCACTACTCGCTACTAGTCGCAGCCATGCAGACAAACAAAAGCAAGCTGCAGAGAGCGACGCCGGTGAACAAAGCGACCTAAAAAATATTCCTATTGAGTTTATGCAACCAGGCAAGTATCAGCCTAGAAAAGACATGTCACCTGAAGCGCTTGACGAACTAGCCGCGTCGATTAGGGCACAAGGTGTCATTCAGCCTATTATTGTGCGCCAAATTGATAACGATAAATATGAAATTATTGCCGGCGAACGAAGATGGCGTGCTGCGCAGTTAGCTAAACTTGATGTTATTCCGTGTTTAATTAAGGATGTCCCAGATAAAGCTGCAGTTGCTATTGCATTGATTGAGAACATTCAACGTGAAGACCTCAATGCGATGGAAGAAGCACAAGCATTAGACCGACTGATGATTGAATTTAACTTAACACATCAGCAAGTTGCAGATGCTGTGGGTAAGTCTCGTACTACGGTTACGAACTTGTTGCGTTTGAACAGTTTGCAAGACGATGTTAAGCGTTTGCTAGAGTACGGCGATATTGATATGGGTCATGCCCGTGCGTTGTTAGCCCTTGATGGAGACGTTCAATCCAATACCGCTAAGTTGGTTGCTGATAAAGGATTAACGGTAAGAGAAACAGAAAATCTGGTGAAAAAAACACAGGCCGATATTACTAACCCAGTGCCAGAAAAAGAAATCAAAGAAGAGCCAGTAGATCCGGATGTTAAGCACTTGGAAACATCCCTATCAGAAAACTTCGGTACTCATGTGCAAATAGCCCATAACCGCAAGGGTAAGGGAAAGTTAGTTATCAACTTTAGTGATTTGAACCAACTAGATGGCATTTTAGAAAAAATGGCATTAACTGAACGGTAAAAACTGACAAGAACGTCGGGTTTTTTTTGATACAAAGTTCAAGCAGATCATTTTGGTGCCTAAACTGCACCAGCAAAGGGAAAAAAATTCTAAATAGTTGAATTTTTCTGTTATACCAGTATACTTCCCGCGCCTTCATTTAGGTATGTATTTTGGGATAGACCAACGCCTGCGAGAATGCCCGTGAATTTGGCCAATAATGGACAACAATTAGCCAAAAAAGGGATTTTAGCGCAATGTATCTCGTCACTCGTATTAATAGTGATAGTTTTAGTAATAAAATCAGAGTATGCAGTTGCTGTAATTTTCGGTGCCCTTTCCTTCATCATACCGCATAGTTTTTTTGCTTATTGGTCATTCCGATACGCAGGTGCAACGAAAAATAAACTCGTTGTGCAGAGTTTTAGCCAAGGTTTAAAGATAAAATTGGTTTTAACTGTAATATTTTTTGCTATCGCATTTTCTCAACTAAATGCAGCCCCTTTTCCTTTAATGGGTGCTTATGTGCTAGCAATGGTGAGCCAATGGTTTGCCATGTATCGTCTACGCTAAATGTCGTACAGACATGTGCACGATATAAAGTAACAATTTTTAAATTACATAATTTGGGTTAATAATGGCTTCTGAATATACTACTACAGAATATATCCAACACCATTTGACGAATGCGACGATGTGCAATACTGACACTGGTATTGCCTTCAACAAGGCATGCGCTGACGCTGGCTTTTGGGCTATACACGTTGACACAATGGCTTGGTCGATTGGTCTTGGTGTTCTTTTCCTTTACTTTTTTCGTCGTATTGCAAAGAAAGTAACTACTGGAGTACCTACAAAATCTCAAGCATTTGTTGAGTTAGTTGTCGGTTTTGTCAATGACAACGTTGTTAGTACGTTCCATGGTAGAAGTGCATTAATAGCACCGCTAGCATTGACCATATTCGTCTGGATATTGTTGATGAACCTAATGGATCTGGTCCCCGTTGATGTTTTACCAACCATTGCAGGCTGGATAGGTCAATACGGTTTCGGTATGGACCCGCATGATGTCTACATGAAAGCCGTGCCAACCACAGATTTAAACTTGACTCTAGCATTGGCGTTAGGTGTGTTTGCGCTTATTATATTCTACTCAATTAAAATGAAGGGTGTCTTAGGTTTTGCCAAAGAGCTTAGCTTTACACCATTCAATCATTGGGCGTTTATCCCAGTTAATTTAATACTTGAATTAGTTACCTTGTTTGCACGTCCCCTTTCACTAGCACTTCGTTTGTTCGGAAACTTGTATGCCAGTGAATTGATATTTATTTTGATCGCTACTATCGGTCTTTGGCAGTTGCCATTGCACTTTATGTGGGCGGTTTTCCATATTCTAGTTCTTCCATTACAAGCCTTTATATTTATGATGCTTACAATCGTATATTTAAGTTTGGCAAGTGAAGACCACTAGAAACTAAGTTTAATAACATTTTATTTTTTAACTTTAAACATTAACTAAAAATCGGAGATACACAATGATTGCAATTGCAGTTGCTCTACTAATCGGTATGGGTGCCCTAGGTACCGCTATTGGTTTCGGAATTCTTGGTGGTAAATTTCTAGAATCTGCTGCTCGTCAGCCAGAACTAGCACCTCAACTACAGGTCAAAATGTTCATCGTAGCAGGTCTAATCGATGCAATCGCGATGATCGGTGTTGGTATCGCTTTATATCTGTTATTCGCTGTTGGCTTAGGCTAATTAATACTAATTTTAGTTTAGCGAATTTAATAGAGGAAGAGTCGAAATGAACATGAATTTTACTCTTATCGGTCAGTTAATCGCTTTTGCTGTCTTTGTATGGTTCTGCATGACGTATGTGTGGCCACCATTAATGGCAGCAATTGAAGAACGCCAAAAAATCATCGCTGATGGTTTGGCTGCTTCTGAACGAGCGACTAAAGATCTAGAACTGGCTCAAGCGAAAGCAACGGACCAGTTGAAAGAGGCGAAAGCACAGGCTGCTGAAATCTTGGACCAAGCAAAGAAGCGCGCTAATCAACTTGTTGATGAAGAAACACAGCGTGGACATGCCGAGCGTGAGAAAATTATCGCTCAAGGTTATGCTGAGATCGAAGCCGAACGTAATCGCGTTAAAGAAGATTTACGCAAACAGGTTGCTGCTTTAGCAATATCTGGTGCAGAAAAAATTCTCGGACGTGAAATCGATGCACAGGCACAGAATGACATTGTTGAAAAACTTGTCGCTGAGCTATAAAGGAGATGAGCCATGTCTGAATTGACAACCGTAGCTCGCCCTTACGCTAAAGCCGCATTTGATTTCGCGGTTGAGAACGCCGACATCGCAAATTGGCAAGAAATGTTAGTATTTGCAGGGGAAGTCGCTAAGAACGATGAAATCCGCAATATATTATCTAGCGCATTAGCCGCTGAAAATCTTGCTGAATTATTTGTTGGTGTTTGTGGTGAACAGCTCAACACTCATGGTCAGAACTTTATACATGTTTTGGCTCACAGTAATCGTTTATCTGCCTTGCCTGATATATCGAAACAGTTCGACGCCTTTAAGGCGGATTATGACAAAGAAGTTGATGTAGATGTAACGTCTGCTATCAAATTGTCGAAAGAACAGTTAGATAAGATGAGTGCGGCGCTAGAAAAGCGTTTATCACGTAAAGTGAAGCTTATATGTAACGTGGATCCTGGATTGGTCGCTGGTCTCATTATTAAGGCCGGTGATACAGTAATAGATGGTTCCGTAAATTCTAAATTGAACCGTCTTTCAGACGCGTTGCAAGCATAAAGGGGATAAAGAGCATGCAACTTAATTCCACTGAAATTGCAGAACTGATCAAGAAACGTATTGAACAGTTTAGTGTAGTAAGTGAAGCTCGAAATGAAGGAACTATCGTTAGTGTCGCTGATGGTATTATCCGTGTACACGGCCTAGCAGATGTTATGCAAGGCGAAATGATTGAACTTCCTGGTAGCCGTTACGCCATCGCATTGAACCTCGAACGAGATTCTGTTGGTGCTGTTGTAATGGGTCCATTCGCTGATTTACAAGAAGGTATGAAAGTACAGTCTTCAGGTCGTATCTTAGAAGTACCAGTAGGCCCAGGTCTATTAGGTCGTGTTGTAAACACACTAGGTGCACCAATCGATGGTAAAGGCGCAATTGAAGCTGCTGGTTATGAACCAGTTGAAAAAATTGCACCAGGCGTTATTGAACGTCAATCGGTCGATCAGCCAGTACAAACGGGTTATAAGTCTGTTGACGCTATGATCCCAATCGGTCGCGGCCAACGTGAGTTGGTTATCGGTGACCGTCAGACAGGTAAAACTGCACTTGCAATTGACGCCATCATCAATCAGAAAGGTACAGGTATTAAGTGTGTGTATGTCGCTATCGGTCAGAAAGCTTCTACTATCGCTAACGTAGTTCGTAAGCTTGAAGAGCACGGCGCAATGGCTCATACCATTATCGTTGCAGCTTCTGCTTCTGAATCGGCGGCATTACAATACTTAGCTCCTTATGCTGGTTGTACAATGGGTGAATATTTCCGCGACCGCGGTGAAGACGCACTTATAGTATACGATGACTTGTCAAAGCAAGCAGTAGCATACCGTCAGGTATCACTATTGTTGAAACGTCCACCAGGCCGTGAAGCTTATCCGGGTGACGTATTCTATTTGCACTCAAGATTGTTAGAGCGCGCTGCACGTGTAAACAGCAACTATGTTGAAAAATACACAAACGGCGAAGTGAAAGGTAAAACAGGTTCATTAACTGCTATACCAATCATTGAAACCCAGGCGGGTGACGTTTCTGCATTCGTACCAACAAACGTAATCTCAATTACCGATGGTCAGATTTTCTTGGAAAGTGACTTGTTTAACGCGGGTATTCGCCCAGCTGTTAACGCCGGTATTTCAGTATCTCGTGTTGGTGGTGCTGCACAAACCAAAATCATTAAAAAGCTAGGCGGTGGTATTCGTTTAGCACTTGCACAGTATCGTGAATTAGCGGCGTTCTCTCAGTTTGCATCTGACCTTGATGATGCGACTCGTGAACAGCTAGAGCATGGTGAACGTGTAATGGAGCTTATGAAGCAGCATCAGTATGCACCGTTATCGGTTGCAGAAATGGCTATATCATTGTTCTCAGCTGAAAAGGGTTTCTTAAAAGATATAGAACTTAACAAAGTTCTGGATTTTGAAGCCGCTCTTCACTCGTACATGAATAATGAACAAACCGAGCTCATGAACTCAATTAATGAAACTGGTAACTACAACGATGATATTGAATCACAGTTGAAAAAAGCGTTTGAAACGTTTAAATCAACACAAACGTGGTAATCAATCTGCCTCAATGGGTTTTAATAAGCCAATGTTGGGGCACATCGTTTAGTAATTGGAGAGAGTGTCATGGCTAGCGGAAAAGAGATAAAAGGTAAGATTGGGAGTATTAAAAATACTCAAAAGATTACCAGTGCTATGGAAATGGTTGCCGCTTCGAAGATGAAGAAGGCCCAGGAACGTATGGCCTCAGGCCGTCCATATGCACAAAATATGCTAAAAGTGATTGGTCACATTGCTAACGGTAGCTTGGAATATCGCCATCCATATTTGGAAGAACGAGAAGTCAAGAATGTAGGGTATGTTGTTATTTCTACAGACCGTGGTTTGTGTGGTGGGTTAAATACCAACGAATTTAAATTGGTCGCAAAAGACGCGAAGAAATGGAAAGAACAAGAAGTTGGAATCCATTTTGCAGCGTTAGGCGCTAAAGCCTGTGGCTTTTTTGGTCGTTTTGGCGGAAACGTCATGGCAGCTGAATCGGGTCTAGGTGATAAGCCAAGTGTTCAAGATGTCGTTGGTATTGTGCGCGTTATGCTAAATGCATACGACGAAGGAAAATTAGACCGGGTATTCCTTGTTTATAATGACTTTGTTAACACCATGAACCAAGAACCAGTGGTCAATCAATTGTTACCTTTGCCTAAATCAGAAGATAAAGCACTAAAGCATCGTTGGGACTACATTTACGAACCGGATCCAAAGCAGATTTTGGAACAATTAATGGTTCGTTATATTGAATCTCAGGTCTATCAAGGTGTTGTTGAGAACGTAGCTTCAGAGCAAGCTGCGCGAATGGTAGCGATGAAAGCCGCTACTGACAACGCTGGGGATCTAATTGATGATTTGCAATTGGTATACAACAAGGCTCGCCAAGCGGCGATTACACAAGAAATAAGTGAAATCGTCTCAGGTGCCGCTGCTGTTTAAGCGCATTGTGAGCCATTTAGGTAAAGCACAAATTTTAGGAATTAAGAGGACTAATTATGAGTCAAGGTAAGGTCGTCCAAATCATTGGTGCTGTCGTGGATATCGAATTTCCACAAGATTCAGTTCCAAGAGTATATGATGCACTAAAAGTAACCGAAGGTGACTTAGTGGGTTTAACTCTCGAAGTACAACAACAATTGGGTGGTGGCGTAGTACGTACCATTGCGATGGGTAGTACTGACGGTTTACGTCGTAATTTAGCGGTAGAGAACAGCGGTGAAGGGATCAAAGTGCCTGTAGGTATAGCTACTTTGGGTCGCATCATGGATGTACTTGGTAACCCTATTGACGAAGCTGGTCCGATTGGTGAAGAAGAGCGCATGTCTATTCACCGTGAAGCACCGAGTTACGAAGACCAATCAAGTTCTATTGAACTACTAGAGACTGGTATCAAAGTAATCGACCTTGTTTGTCCATTCGCTAAGGGTGGTAAAGTAGGTTTGTTCGGTGGTGCTGGTGTTGGTAAAACAGTAAACATGATGGAACTAATTCGTAACATCGCTATCGAGCACAGTGGTTTCTCTGTATTCGCTGGTGTTGGTGAGCGTACTCGTGAAGGTAACGATTTCTATCACGAAATGAACGAATCAAACGTACTTGATAAAGTATCGCTTGTTTACGGTCAGATGAATGAGCCTCCAGGTAACCGTTTACGGGTTGCGTTGACAGGTTTAACAATGGCTGAGAAGTTCCGTGATGAAGGTCGCGATGTACTTTTCTTCGTTGATAACATTTACCGTTACACATTAGCCGGTACTGAAGTATCAGCACTGCTTGGTCGTATGCCATCAGCCGTTGGTTACCAGCCTACACTAGCTGAAGAAATGGGCGTTCTACAAGAACGTATTACTTCAACAAAGACAGGTTCAATCACTTCTATCCAAGCGGTATACGTACCTGCGGATGATTTGACGGATCCATCACCTGCAACAACCTTTGCTCACTTAGATGCAACCGTTGTATTGTCTCGTGATATAGCGTCTTTGGGTATTTACCCTGCTGTTGACCCATTAGATTCTACATCACGTCAACTTGACCCATTAGTCATTGGCCAAGAACATTATGATGTTGCTCGTGGCGTTCAAACGGTACTTCAACGTTATAAAGAACTTAAAGACATCATTGCTATCCTAGGTATGGATGAGTTATCTGAAGAAGATAGACAAGTAGTATCACGCGCTCGTAAAATACAGCGTTTCTTGTCACAGCCTTTCTTCGTAGCAGAAGTCTTTACCGGTTCTCCTGGTAAGTATGTTTCATTGAAAGAAACCATTATTGGCTTTAAAGGTATCTTGGATGGCGAGCACGATAGCCTCCCAGAGCAAGCTTTCTATATGGTTGGTACAATCGACGAAGCAATTGCAAAAGCAAAGAAGTAATTTTCTAGCTTAATACTTATAGTGCAGCGACAGCTGCCTTAAAGGAGACCCCATGGCAATGACAGTACAGCTGGACGTAGTAAGCGCAGAAGTAGAGATTTTCTCTGGTCTCGTTGAAACTGTTCAAGTCACAGGTAGCGAAGGTGAGCTAGGTATTCATCCTGGTCACGCTCCCTTGATAACTGGTTTACAACCTGGCATGGTTAGAGTAGTTAAGCAGTTTGGTGACGAAGAACTTATTTATGTAGCTGGCGGCATTTTAGAAGTGCAACCTGGTAGCATTATTGTTCTAGCTGATACTGCTGTTCGTGCAGAAGATCTGGACGAAGCAGCGGCTGAAGCATCGAAAAAACATGCTGAAGAAACCATCGCTAAAGGCGGTGCAGACTTCGACTACGCTGAAGCTGCTATTGAGCTAGCCGAAGCCATTGCACAATTGAGATTGATTCACAAATTGCGCAAGTAAGTTAGTAATAAACAACTCAAAAACCCAGCTTACTCTGTAAAAGGTAGCTGGATTTTTTTTGTCTAAAAATTGGGCATAAAATGCTTTGCCCAACTCCATTAGCAACCTCCAGTGGCCCAGCGACATAACCATACTCAATTAGTGGCCATTATTGCCTGTTTCATGTGAAACGTTTTGCTAGTAAATTCACTGGGTACTACTATATAACACTAGAACGGAGCAGCCCGTTGGTTGAACGTGCATTATTGCTACAATAAATTATTTTGTGGGTTAATTAATATATTCTGAGCTTGTTATGATGTATTTGTATAAATAATATTCCTTCTTAATAAACCTAAATTAGGCATAGTCGAGGTCCCTACGTAAAATGTTGGTTATATCCGTTTAGGCAATCTGTTTCAAATAGTTGGTAGTGATTTCAGCGTCCGACCGACTGCACTCGTTAATTAATAACCAATGCGGATGCCACGACGTCGACATAGTCAGATATTTCACGGTATCTACTTAAAGCATTAGTATCAATGCCATTAAATTTGGTAACGTTGACGATTCCAAATATGCTTAGCTCAACAGTCAAAATAACCAAAGTAGACCGCATTTGGATTCAATGTGTACTCTTTTCTACATTACGGTTGAACAGAATGTCGCTGACTTTACTTATCGTCTTGATATTCCAAATAGCCTAACCAACCAAGTTCTTATGAAACTGTTTGAGATGTTTGAATCAGAGCTAGAGAGTTGTCGTTAGCAAATTAAGCCTCAAGCACCTCTTTTGGGAAAACTCGGTTGGTAAAGTTATCAAAAACCTTTTTGTTAAATTAGAAACACCCAGCGCCTACCTTGCGATTACACTATTGTTTTCAGGAATCCTTTAGTGGGTATGACTATTATTTTTAGTGGAATCGCCCGACATTGGGTTTCCCTGAGTATCATAAAATCCTGAAGCACCATGCTCAATGAAACCCAAATTCATCATTTTTGTTAAAAAGGGGTCGGTATGGTCATCACCAATGTCCGCATAGTCGGTTGCATAATAGGCGTACCGGGATTTAAAAAAGGGCGTTATTTGTTTATTAGACAATGTTAAGCTCTTCAAAGACCATGACTCTAATATGCGAGGAGAGTCTTTCTCTTTAATAATAAAGCTACTTACTAAGCGCAACTCAGAAAACCATGTGATGTCCATAGATAGCCTGCCATCGTTCAATTGTTTTGTTTCGATGCGATTGCATCCCTCATTAATCACGTTGGTAGTGGTAAACTTTTTAAGTAGCGAATCGCTTATTAATTGATTGCGATAGGACCAGTCGGATTCTGTCTTGCCGTGAACTTTTTCACCGGGTTGATATTCAATAGCGCGCTCGTGGAGGTCGAAAAATCGAGTGCTTTTTATTTGCTTCGCCTGATTCAATTGCCAAGATTCAGTGATCCCAGTTTGCGGATATTGATGTGCAACTTCGTTACCGTTTCTGATTAAGGTAACCTGCAATTTTTGCTCTAATCTGTCACTGGAGTTAGCGTTCTTTGCAATTTCATACACAGCAATAAGCTTGCTTGCTGGTGAAACTGGGTTTGAACATTGTTCATTCAAAAGCATCAACTCGCTTGGTTTTATGAAATCACTTGTATCAATATTGTAAGGACTATTAGCGAATGCGCCAAACGCGGTAACACTTGCGATAAAAAGACCTAGTCTCATGATGTTCTTCATCGAATTTACTGTAATTTCTGCTAAAGATTTCATAAAGGGTACTTATCCGTTTTAATGGTGTGGTTTTATAATATCCTTTCATGCTTTGATTGCATGCTAGGTCATGCTTTTTCAATTATCACTTTTAATTAGCTTAAACAGAGAGAAGCGGATGAATCAACATCCGCTTTACCTTAAGGCCAATTTACTAAGACTGTAAACTATTGAGTATTATTTACGCCACCGCTCAAATCAGATGCAAAGTCCATGACGTGGTAAATCATGTTTTGCTCATTGGTACCATTTAATAAAAAAGCACCCGGTCCTTTTGCATAAATTCCCACATCCTCTCCTGAATGCGTTTCACTCGACAACGGCACCAAGGCTTCTTGATGAAAGCCGGTTGATGCAGTATCGACGTCGGTCAAGTCTTGGCGACCTGCCGCAATTGGCATAGAATAAGAAGCGTCAGCATCAGTAACTTCATTTCCTAAATTTTGGAAACCCCTGCCATTAGTGTAACCCAATGTTGTGTATGGTTGTCCATCAGCAGCTAATGAGACTTCTGTTTGACCGACGCTAACCACTTTGCCTAGTATTGGATTGCCACGCTTAGGGTATCCAGCAATTGTAAATACATGACCATGATCGGCGGTTACGATAATTAATGTATCCTCATCATTGGTCATTTCATCGGCCATGGCAACGGCATCAGAGAACGCAATGGTATCAGTTAGAGCGCCAAAGGCACTGCCTGCATGGTGGCTATGATCGATTCGACCGGATTCAATGGATAGGAAAAAGCCCAATGGATTGTTATCCAAAATTGCAATTGCTTTAGCTGTCATTTCTGCGATGCTCGGCTCACCCGCAATATCATTGACTCTGTCAGCTTCATACTGCATGTGTGATTCATTGAACAAACCAAATACATGAGTCGTGGTTTCAGTATCAATTGCATTGAATCCTATTTGATCAAATATATAAGAACCTGCAGGATACGTTAGCGACCATTCTGCCGTTAAGTCACGGCCATCTGTACGATCTCCCTCTACTGCACTAGCCGCATCCGAGCTATTAAATGCTGCGTCTCTAGGTAAAAAATGTCTTCTACCGCCACCAAAAACGACTTCCAGTCCATTCACATTGCTACCTTCAAAACGCATTTCTAAATTTGCTTTAAAGTTAACAAGTTGTTCTGCTATATCCTTGCAACCCGCTGTAACTGCGGCTTCTGGCATGTCAGAGATATCTTCCCAATTACGATCAGCTGATTTTGCATACGTTGCCGCGGGTGTTGCGTGCGTGATCCTAGCTGTGGATATAATACCTGTCGACTTACCTGCTAACTCGGCAAGTTCTAGCGCGGTAACAAGTTCATTTCCCGCGACCGTTGAGCAATTACCTCGTTCAATATTTTCGTCTACGCCAATTACACCGACATCCGTTTTAACACCGCTTACCATTGCGGTCATGGTGCCAGCTGAGTCGGGTGTTTGTGCATCAACATTGTAGGTTTTTGCTAAGCCTGCAAATGGAAAACGATCAAAGGAAAGACTGTTTTCTTCGCCGAATTGACCATTCATCTGGCCTTCTAATATGCGTGAGGCTGTAACTGTTGAAACTCCCATCCCATCACCAACAAACAAAATAATATTCTTAGCAGAACCTTTTAGTTGCTCAATTAAGGCTGCTTGCTGAGCTGGACTGTTAGTTTCATATGACGTAACTTGTTGCTCAATGTTGCTATTGCCGCTATTGCTTTGCGCGACTGCTCCACTGGTGGCGGTTAGCCATGTATTTTTGTTTTGTGAAACGAGCGCTGCACCATCTATAAACCATTGGTTATTTAAGCTGGTAAGCAATTGCGTTGAGCTCACTTCGGTAATGCCAGGAGCGCATACGTAATTTGTGCTTGTGATTTCACTTGGTTCTAACGTACCACTAGTGTCAACGTCAATCCCAGAATCAAATCTCACACCACTATTCGGACAGTTTATGTCGCCAATAATTAAATTGGTTTGCAATAGTAGGCTGGTGTTTCCGGCCGAACCATCTTGGCCATTAGTACCATTTTGTCCTGTAACTCCATTAATACCGTTAGTACCATCTTGTCCCGCAACACCATTAATACCGTTAGTACCATTGGTGCCATCATCACCTTCTACAAAACAACCATTTAGTCCAATTACGGCAATTGCGATAAGACTGAGTTTTATATTTTTCATTCTAATTCTCCCTAATTATTCGTTGATAAGACCAAGTGCTTGATTAATGACGTGAAATAAAGCGCTTTGCTCAATAACACCTTGTACTAACTGCGCACCTGGACCATTTGCGTGTAGTGCTACATCTTCACCGCTATGGGTTTCGGAGCTTAGTGGTACCAACGCTTCTTGGTGAAAGCCTGATGATTCAGTGTCAATGGCAGATATGTCTTTGCGACCTGCATTTATAGGCATTGCATATGAGGCATCGGCATCTGTTTCATTGCCCAAATCCATCATTCCGCGGCCATTGGTATAGCCTAGCGTTGTGTAGGGTAGGCCATCGGCATCTTGAGCTGGCATATCTGAATTAACCCCTACCACTTTGCCAAGAATAGGGTTACCGCGTTTCGGATACCCTGCAATCGTAAATACATGACCGTGGTCAGCGGTAACGAGAATTAGGGTGTCTTCACTGTTGGTCATGTCATAGGCTTTTTTAACTGCATTGGATAGTTCAATGGCATCAGTAAGTGCGTTATATGCGCTACCAGCGTGATGGCCATGATCGATGCGGCCAGATTCAACCATCAAGAAGAAACCTTTTTCTTGATTATCTAAAATGTCGATCGCTTTTTCGGTCATCTGCGTCAAGCTAGGTTCGCCTGCGATATCATTGCTACGGTCAGCTTCATATTGCATATGAGACTCGTTGAATAGACCAAACACCTTCGAAGTCGTTGCCGCATCAATTGCGTCGAATCCTGTTTGGTCAAAAACGTAATTTCCAAGCGGGTATTTTGCTTTCCATTCTGCAGTAAGGTCTCTTCCATCGGTGCGATCACCTTCAACTGCGCTAGCTGCATCGGCGCTATTGAATGCTTCATCTCTAGGGAGAAAGTGACGTCGTCCGCCACCAAAAGCGACGTCAATTCCGTCTACATCAACTCCGGTATAACGCTTTTCCAAATAGTTTTCAAAATTGACTAACTGATCAGCAATATCCTTACAACCTCCAGTTATTGCCGCTTCAGGCATATCAGATATGTCTTCCCAATTTCTATCTGCAGATTTAGCATACGTTGCCGCTGGAGTAGCGTGAGTAATACGTGCGGTTGAAATAATACCTGTGGCTAGGCCTTTAATTTCAGCCAGTTCGAGTGCAGTGATAACTTCATTCCCAGCAACGGTAGAGCAATCACCACGACTAATATCTTCATCAACGCCAATAACGCCCACGTCAGTTTTCAAGCCTGACATCATTGCGGTCATTGTGCCGGCAGAGTCGGGTGTCTGTGCATTAACGTTATAAGTCTTAACCAGTGCTGTGTGAGGAAATGATTCAAAACTCAGGTAACCTTCTTCACCTAGTTGGTCATTTAACTGTCCTTGTAAAATTCGAGCAGATGTTAGTGTTGAAATACCCATTCCATCACCAATAAATACAATGACATTTTTAGCTTTAAAGCGGTTATTAGTTTGCAGTTTTTCCATCAATTTAGTCTGAGCATCGGTGTACCAAGCATTTGATGTTTGGTGCTCAGGCAGCGGTGTTGCACCAGCAGCCGCACTAAGGCCTGCTGTAAGTGATAAAATAGCTATCTTTCTGATTAAATTCATAATTTTTCCTAGACAATCCAAGTCAAGTTAATCGATTGAGGGCGAACTGATGAAAATAAGGTTTCATCGACCTGATGCATATTAGAAATTAATTATGACAATTTCGGGACATAAAAATGAACAATTAGTGTATAAAAAGTGACAGTAATTTTACGTTTTCATGACAAGGAGCGGGGTGAGTAACTTACAGCATATTAGAAAACAGACGAGTTGGAGAACAATACTCTAAAGTAAAAGAATAAGCGTAAGCATAAGAATAACGTTGAGGTTATTGAAAGGCGTTATCTATTAGAAAAAAGTTTTGGGCGATGGTTGTGTTCGTGTATAAGTAAACGAATGTCATTTAGCTGTCGAATTTCTCGAGACACTTTGTTAGAGGAAATATAACCAAAACTAACGAGGTTTAAGATGGGTAGAAGACGTTTCAGTTCCAAATCCTAATATTCTTAAAGTCAAAATCGATATCTTGAGTACGAAGTACCAAACACGGTTAACACTTTTGGGAGCTTAGCTTGCCGGCCACTTTTTATAAATTTCAGTTAAAGCAACAATGGTCGCCTCATGATCTCTTTATAAAGAAAACTAAGCGCGTTTAGCGCTATAGATTGAGTACTTGCGGCAACCTTTTTCTGATTAACAAGGTAAGACAAATACTGCTCGACATGTTGATCGAACTAAACCGACGGATGTTGATTACTGTGAAATCTAATAAATCCATTTATTCACTTTGAATAAGTTTAAACGGATCTTTTTGCATATTTTTTAAGGTACATTTGCTCTTCAACAAATGCTAAAAAATGACTATTGATAACTACAGCAGAGCGATAATTCCGGCAAAGAGCAATACATTGTAAAAATTCCGCTCTTTGGTACAGTGTAGAAATAAGGAAGAACCTAATTCATCTATTTTTTAAACATAGAGTGGCGAAAAAAAGGAATTTTGTTATGAATAACACCGCAGACGTAAGGAAGATTTACACGTCACCATACCCGGAAATTCTTCGGGTAATAGATTGTTATGTTCGTGAGGAGTTTTTGACTTGAAGCTGTTTTTTGTTTTAACTATTACAATCTTGTTTTATGGGTGTGCTTCGAAACAAGAAGAAAAAGTTATCATAACTGGTGAGCGAGTATCCAGAGATGATATTAAGATAGTAAGCACCACAACCGTTGGTGAATTATTGAATACAATGCCCGAGAATACAGTTGCAACAATTCCTGTTGAACAAGACAAATATGATTTGCGGCCTGTTTGTTTTCAGTTGTACAAAATAGCAACTTCAGCACTTAGAGCAAAAGAGGACGGTTTGACGAAACAGGATCTACTCAGTCCGCTACCATCTTCTTCTGAGTTTATCGTAATGCCTTTTTCTAAAGAAAAGCATCTTGGATTATCAATGCTCAAAATTGCTGAAGAAATTTTTTCATATGATGGCTTAGAGGCAAGTTCATACTCTGCATATACCGCAGAGTCCTGTCATCGGCAACTAAAAGGTCTTGATTCCCCCATTGACTTCTCAGTAGTGTATCCACAACTTTTATTGTGTAATGATCTTGACAAACATAAAGACAGAATTGATTGTGGAATGGCTGTTTCGGGTTCTAAGATTGAGGAATAAATGAGCAGACATAACAAAAACTTGAAGCGGACAAAAATAAAAAACAATTTTCGCTGCTTAAGTAGGTGTTAGGCAGAATCATGGACTGGATTGTAATTGGAAAGTTTTTGTTAAAATCCCTCGCATATATAACTCTAACTATAATTGTTATTTGCGGGATATTAGTTTACCTATACGGAAGTGGCATCCCTTTTC
>JBLIKA010000006.1:0-60223 GCA_047637355.1 Glaciecola sp.
AAGGGCATAGTGAATACGCTTATTCTGTTTACGATTTTATGGATAAAAACGAAATAGTGTCATTTTCTGCCATCGATAATTTCGTTTCATTGCTAGTCAATATTGGAGATACGAAGCGAGCAGCAGTACTAAGCAATAAAATTCAACATATCAATGATGACAATCCTTACACGTGGTTATATCGTGGTATAGCCCATTTGGAAAAAGGTGAGTATGTTTTAGCAGAACGTTACCTGTTAAAAAGCGAAAACTATGGGCCTTACCTAGATGAGCCTCTATTTAATTTAGCTAAATTATATGCGCAACAAAATCGAGTGAAAGAAGCTAGAGTGGCATTACTAAAAGCAAAAGAGCTAGCTAATACATCTGATGATAAAAGACGCTATCAAGCTAAAATCTATAGTTTGCGCGATTAACTAGTAGCATAATTCGATTCACCACATTACCTTATAATGAAGGGCAGGAGCCTGCTTCAAACCGAGCTTCTGCTTGCACACGTATTTATTGCATCTGCATTACTTCAGACGCAAGCGAACGACACAAGTCTCCTCGATGTTGCAAGTAAAAGTGCGATGTCTGGTAAACCTTACAAAATACATTGTCCGAATGAGCAAACGATTAATGGTCAACATTGGTTATTAAATGCGTTATCGACATTTGGAACGTTAAATATGACCGAGATAGTTGAGTAGTTGCCCGCTGTTATTAATAAGTTAAACTGAAAGCGCGCTAAAACAATTACTTAGGTTTAAATGTAAATTTAATTCAATAAAATTCAAAAAAAAGCTAAAGGTCTCTACTAAATTGCCGATAAAGTTATGCGGAGTTGCATGGTTTGGTTTTTCAGTCATTGATAATGTTGGTTGCTTTGTCTTGTTTTGCCTCTCAATGCGAATGAGTAGGAAAACAGACCAAATACTCGTAATGAGCAGCAATGGAGGTAGTGATGATTAATTTTGAAAATAATAATACAGGTAATATGTTACAGCAAATTCAACAAAAGCAGTCGAGTTTGTTGGAAAAGCTAGGTTCTTCAAAACAAGTGAATAGTGCAGCAGACGGTTCGGCGGCGCAGCTTATTATTGACCGACTAACGTCTCAAACCGAAGGCAGTCGTCAAGCGATTTCGAACGCTTATGATGGGATAGCTTTGACACAAGTAGCTGAATCTGGCTTAGCTAATATTTCGCAAGATGCCAATCGTATTAGAGAACTTACAGTACAAGCAGGCAATGGCGCAATAAATGATGCGGACCGCAAAGCGCTTCAAAGCGAAATCGGGGCATTGCAGGATAATATCAGTCTAGCGGTAGAGCAAACCAATTTTGCTGGAAAGCCATTACTTTCCGGCGGTCAAGATATTAGTTTCTTGATAGGAAGTTCGTCGGATAATAATATTGATGTCGAGACAACTAACGTAACAGACTCTATTAATGGGTTATTGAGCATTGATGTTACAAGTAATGAATCACGCCAACAAGCGCTTGATATAGCTGATGCATCACTTGAGGCAATTGGTGGTTTTCGTGGTGATTTAGGAGCAACGCAAAATCAGTTTGCAACCGCTGCTAGCGTGTTGTCTGAATCAAATATAAATACACAATCGGCTAGGAGTCGTATTCAGGATGTAGATTATGCTCGGGGAACCAGTGACTTAGCTGCAGCCCAAGTACAAGGGCAAGCATCTTTGACTGTGCAAGCTCAAGCCAACCAACAGCAAACTCAAGTGTTGGCGTTGTTGGGATAAATATTGAGTAAGTTGTTGTGCAATTCGCGACATTGTTCTAGTTATCTAGTTCATAAAACGCATAAAAAAGTGGCTTGGCCTCTTTTTTTTATGGCTTTCCTTTAGTTATCAGATACCATGTATAAAAAATAGTATATTTCCATTACAGTTAATACTGTGTTTATACCTATCAAGATACAAACTCCACTGAGGTAGCAATGAAGGAAATTCTGATTATCAGCGATAATGAAGTTCGTAAGAATAATCTGAATGTAATACTGACTTTTATGGGTGAGGCATGTAGCCATAGCGATTATAGTCAATGCATTAAGACTATCGAGGTCAAAAACGACTTGGTTGCTATTCTTCTCGACGGCGAACTTCCCGAGTTGGCCGAAGACATCATTGAAAAGTTTTCTTCAATTCCATTCATTAATATTGGGTTTCAGTTAAGTGGGCAGCAAAATTACCAGAATATGATGGGTTCACTATTTGAACCCATTACGCAGCCATCAATGACTGAATTACTGAATAAATGCCAAGATTTTCACCGTCTAAATACGCCTACTTTGGATGCGACTTCAGGAAAGACTCGCTTATTTAGAAGTTTGGTAGGTAATAGTGGAGGCATAAAAGAAGTTCGCGCTCTTATTGAACAAGTGGCGCCCTCCGATGCTAACGTGCTTATATTAGGCGAATCAGGCACGGGTAAAGAGGTTATCGCACGTAATATTCATTATATGTCGAATCGTCAAAAGGGCCCGTTTATTCCTGTAAACTGCGGCGCTATTCCAGGCGAGTTATTAGAAAGTGAATTATTCGGTCATGAAAAGGGAGCGTTTACAGGTGCTATTGGTTCGCGTAAAGGACGTTTTGAACTAGCTGAAGGCGGTACGTTATTTTTAGATGAAATTGGCGACATGCCATTGCAAATGCAAGTGAAATTACTTCGTGTTTTACAGGAACGCATCTTTGAAAGGGTTGGCGGCACAAAAACCATTAATTGTAATGTCCGCATTGTCGCTGCAACACACCGTAACTTAGACGACATGATAATCGAAAATACATTTAGAGAAGACTTATACTATCGGTTGAATGTTTTCCCTATCGAAAGCCCTGCATTGCGCGAGCGTGCTGCGGATATTCCATTATTACTGCAAGAACTGGCGCATCGTTTAGAAAATAACAACGAAAATATTGTCAAGTTTAATGATGACGCAATGCGCTCGTTAATGTCACATGCATGGCCTGGTAATGTCAGAGAATTATCCAACTTAGTTGAACGTTTAGCAATATTGTACCCAAAGCAGTTAGTCGGAATTAAAGAGTTACCAGTAAAGTATCAATATGGTAATGCACCTCTTCCTGTTAGTACTCTATCTGAAGAACAACAAGAACGTGAGGCCTTAAACGAACTTTTCTTAGGTCAACTTGAAGAAACATCAGAAGCGAGTCAAGTCGGAGTATTAAGCACCGCATTACCCTCTGATGGCGTCAACTTGAAAGAATACTTGTCAGATTTAGAAATAAATTTGATTTCTCAAGCATTAGATCAGCAAGAGTGGGTAGTCGCACGAGCGGCTGATCAGCTTGGTATGCGCAGAACAACGTTGGTTGAAAAAATGCGTAAATACGAAATAAGCCGTCAATAAGTCCTCAATCTTTACCACTTTAGTCATTTTATTGACAGTGACAAAGCTGCTATAAATTACTAAAAAACTATAAAAATCATACATATAAATTTTGGCATGGCTCGTGCATTATCCCAGTACACCCAGTAGTTTAGGTAGTCAGAGGATTATGTCGCAGTTAAACCACAATTTTTTCGTTATTGATCCACAAAATCAATTTTCATTTGGTGCACGTCAAAGTGCCGTTTTTCAGCCTATTAGTGTAGAAAAGCCAATATCGATTGTTAGCGTTTGTGCGCAAGCTATTGCAGAACCGCAAATAGTGAAAAGTGACGATACCGTTGAAGAACTCAAAAACAAAGCCAAACGACTTAATCATTTATTAGAGGTAATGCCAGCTGGCGTAATCGTACTTGACCAAAACGGTCATATAAAACAAGCCAATCAACAAGCGGTCGAATTACTTGGTGAACCACTTGAAAAAGAACTATGGCGAGAAATTATTCTACGCTCATTCAAGCCACAAGCAGATGATGGACATGAAGTATCATTGCGTGATGGCCGTAAAGTAAAAATTTCTATTACCCCATTAGTTGAAGAAAAAGGTCAGCTAATTGTGTTGACTGACCTTACCGAAACTCGGGAATTACAGAGTCGGATAAGTCATTTACAGCGTTTATCATCACTAGGAAAAATGGTCGCGTCTTTAGTGCATCAAGTCAGAACTCCTTTATCCTCCGCTATGTTATATGCAGCTAATCTTCGTTCATTGAATTTAAAAAATGAGATGGCCGACCGTTTCACTACGAATTTACAAAATCGTTTAAAAGATTTGGAAAGCACAGTAAATGATATGTTGTTGTTTGCCAAAAGCGGGGAACAACAAATAGTAGCGCCATTAGCGGTCAGCCAAGTAATGGTGAACAGTGCAGAAGCTGTTGATGCCTTATTAGCGACTAAGTCAATTCAGTTAAAAATAAACAACAAACCGTCACACCATCAATTGATGGGTAATGAAACAGCATTGACTGGCGCTATTAGCAATCTACTTCACAATGCTATTGAAGTATCGAATGAAGGTGATGTGATTGAAGTGATTACCGATATTGTTGAGGAAAACGGTGCGCCGTTTATCAGTATCCAAATTAAAGACCAAGGTTGCGGTTTATCGATAGGTCAAATTGATAATATTTTTGAACCCTTTTTCACCACAAAAACACAAGGTACAGGATTAGGCTTAGCCGTTGTGAAATCGGTTGCAAAGTCGCATCAGGGTTTTGTTAAAGCAATCAATAATCCAGAAGGAAAGGGGGCATGCTTTACCTTGCTATTGCCATGTATAGATCCTAAAAGCCACTTTCAAACATACTCAAATGACTTATACCAAGGGGTAGCAATATGAGTAAAACCAAAATACTAATAGTTGAAGACGATGATGGGCTTAGAGAAGCGCTTGTCGATACCTTGCTATTGGGTGGTTATCAAGTTACTCCGGTTGATTGTGCTGAAAATGCGATGATCAAACTTGCCGATAATAATCAATTTGATTTGGTTGTAAGTGATATTCAAATGGGCGCAATGAGCGGCCTCTCATTATTAAAGAGTGTCAAAGCCAAATATCCAAAACTACCGGTTTTGTTGATGACAGCATTCGCCAATATTGATGATGCTATTCAAGCTATGCGTGATGGAGCAACTGATTATTTATCAAAACCATTTGCACCAGAAGTATTGCTGAATTTAGTGGGACGCTATGCACCATCACAAAAAGTTGAATCAAAGACTCCTATTGTTGCAGATCCCTCAAGTATTCGTATGCTTGAATTAGCCAGAAAAGTGGCTAAATCGGAAGCGACGGTCATGGTTTTAGGGCCAAGTGGTTCTGGTAAGGAAGTCTTGTCACGCTATATTCATGATCAAAGTTCTCGCAGTAAATCTGCTTTTGTTGCAATTAACTGTGCGGCAATTCCTGAAAATATGTTGGAAGCCACATTGTTCGGTTATGAGAAAGGGGCGTTTACTGGTGCAGTCCAAGCTTGCCCTGGCAAGTTTGAACAAGCTCAAGGCGGTACTTTGTTGTTAGACGAAATAACCGAGATGGATTTGGGCTTGCAAGCTAAAATCTTGCGCGTACTGCAAGAAAGAGAAGTTGAAAGACTGGGTGGACGTAAAACTATTTCGTTAAATGTCCGAGTCATTGCGACCAGTAACCGTGATTTAAAGTTAGCGGTCGATGATGGCAAATTTAGAGAAGATTTATATTACCGACTTAATGTATTTCCAATAACATGGCAACCACTCGCGAATCGCATTGGCGATATTATTCCTTTGGCTAAACATATGGTTCAGCGGCACGCGATGGCACAAGGTATTGCTGTTCCTGATATCACGATGGCTGCTCAGCATAAATTAATGCAGCACACTTGGCCAGGCAACGTAAGAGAGCTGGAAAACGTAATCCAACGCGCGTTGATTTTGAGTGACAATGGTAAAATCGGTAATGAGGATTTGATGATTGAAGCTGCACATAATGTTGAAAGAACGACATCAACAATGTTTGCCTCTGCGTCTCCTGATATGTCAAACGACACTCTAGATTCAGATAATACTGCCGATACCAGTTTATTAGGGTCGGAACTTCGATTCCAAGAACATCAAATCATTTTGGATGCCTTGCAAGCTTTTAATGGCAAACGCAAAGATGTTGCTGAAAAACTTGGAATAAGCCCTAGAACGTTGCGTTACAAACTTGCACGCATGCGTGAATCAGGTATCGAATTACCCAACTAATCCCGTTTCCAGCAATGCTTGTTATAAGCACTATAGATAAAATTTCCATCCCTGTTTGCCGCTACTCATTAGCGGCATTTTTTTGTCACCTCAAAATAAATCTCATGATATAAATCTTAACTTACTGAATTTATTGAAATAAATAAAGTGGCACTGTATTTGCTAAATTGTATTTATACGAATTAATTCATTCAAAATAATGACACTAGAGGTTGTGTGATGGACATCAAAGCGAATTCTATCTATCAGGAAATGCAAGCGATGGTTGGTGATATCAAGCCAATCAAAATGGATGTACCAGCAATTCAAGGCAATTCATCTGCCAGCGAATTTTCTGACATGCTCAGTCAGGCCGTTAATAATGTTAACGGCATGCAAAAACAGTCGCGAGAAATGCAAACGTCATTTGATATGGGCGACCCCAATTTAAGCTTAGCGGACGTGATGATCGCTAAAGAGAAGGCGGGTATTGCTTTTGAAGCAACAATGCAGGTACGTAATAAAGTACTTGAAGCCTACAAAACTATAATGAACATGCCAGTTTAAGGAAGTAACTCGTGGCTGAAGCAGCAAGCACAGAATTAACACTATCCAATAGCCTTGATGGTATCGATGATTCGATTGACTCAAGCCCGACTTTGATGGATCAGTTAGGTACCACTGAAATGGTGCGTCAAATTACCTTGGTAGTTACGTTGGTAATTTGTATTGTTATCGCCATTTTTGTTTTTCTTTGGTCAAAAGAGCCTTCTTATCGTCCATTGGCACAAATGCCGACACAAGAACTAATAGAAACTCTAGATTTCCTTGATCAAGGCGAAATTGAATACAAGTTAGAAGGTAATACGGTTTACGTTGTTGAATCGCAGTTTAACGATGCAAAATTCGGTATGGCGCGTCAGGGTATAAGTAATGGAGCCTCAGAAGGCACTGATATTATAATGCAAGACATGGGTTTCGGTGTTAGCCAGCGTGTTGAAATGGAACGTTTAAAACATGCTCGCGAACAGCAGATTGCGCGAACTATTGAAGATATGAACTCCATCGGTAAAGCACGCGTCCTGTTAGCCTTACCTAAAGAAAACGTATTTGCACGGCGTGAAAAGAAAGGCAGTGCCACGGTCGTCGTTACGGCTCGGCGAGGCAATGTGGTTTCATCTGAAGAAGTAAACTCCATTGTTGATATCGTTGCTTCTGCGGTTCAAGGCATGGAGCCAAGCCGAGTCACGGTAACGGATAATAATGGTCGTTTATTAAATTCAGGTTCACAAGATGCAGGAGCGTCTGCCGCGCGCAAAGAATACGAACTAGAAAAAAGACGTGAAGCGGAATACATGGATAAGATTGACTCTATATTAATCCCAGTTCTAGGTTTAGGAAATTACACTGCACAAACTGACGTGACGATGGACTTTACCGCTGTTGAACAGACTCAACGTCGCTACAACCCAGACCTTCCAGCAGTTAGAAGTGAGATGATTTCGGAACAAAATAATGTCGGTAATGTTATTGCCGGAATACCCGGAGCGCTATCCAATCAACCTCCTATGGATGCTAGTATTCCTGAAAATGCAACTGGCGGCGGTAATAACTCTCCTTTACCTGGAAGCAACAGCAAAGAACAAACTCGCAACTATGAATTAGATACAACTATTAGCCATACTAAACAGCAAACCGGTGTTATTCGACGTTTGAGTGTCTCAGTCGCTGTAGACTATACATCCGTAACAGCAACTGATGGTAGCGTTTCAAGTATGCCGTTGAGTCAACAGCAATTGCTAAATATTCGTCGCTTACTACAAGGTGGTATCGGTTTTGATGTAACAAGAGGAGATTCACTTGAAGTAGTGAGTATTCCGTTCAACAGAATTGAAATGGGTGAAATTAAAGAAACGCCGCTCTGGGAACAAGAGCGCTTTATGCCTATACTAAAGTTAGTGTTGGGTGCGTTGGTTATCATCATTTTGATATTCTTCGTAGTTCGCCCCATGCTGATGAAGCTTATTTTTCCAGAAAATAATGTTTCAGATGACGAATTTGACGAGTCGGATTTAGACTTAGGTGATGATCCTTTATCAATTCTCAGTGACGAATTTGATGAAACAAAGATTGGTTTCGCAGCCGATGGTTCATTGATGTTACCAAACTTACGTAAAGACGAAGATGTGTTAAAAGCCGTGCGTGCTCTCGTAGCCAATGAGCCTGAATTATCAGCGCAAGTGGTTCGTGGTTGGCTATTACAGGACGAATAAGGAATTAAATTATGGCTGAAGATGATAATGCAAAACCAGCAGTTCCCAAGTATGACGTCAATAAATTAGACGGTGTAGAAAAAGCGTCTATATTACTGCTGAGCTTATCTGAAGATGATGCGGCACAAATCCTCAAGTTTATGGAGCCGAAGCAAGTTCAGACATTAGGTGCAGCAATGGCTGCAATGGATGACATGACACAGGACAAAATTACTTCTGTGCATACGCATTTCATTGAAGAAATTCAAAACTATTCAACCATTGGATTCAAGAGCCAAGACTTTGTGCGCGGCGCATTAATCTCAGCACTTGGCGAAGATAAAGCGGCTCATTTGCTGGACCAAATACTGACGGGTAGCAGCGCAAAAGGCCTAGAGTCCCTAAAATGGATGGATTCGAAGCAAGTTGCAACAATCATTCGTAACGAGCATCCACAAATTCAGACTATTGTTATGTCTTATCTCGAGCCTGAACAATCGGCAGAAATTTTGGCGCAGTTTCCTGAAAAAGTAAGATTAGACATATTAATGCGTGTGGCAAATCTTGAAGAAGTACAACCAGCCGCACTGCAAGAACTAAACGAAATAATGGAGAAACAGTTTGCTGGCCAAGCGGGCGCCCAAGCTGCGAAGATGGGTGGACTGAAGTCGGCTGCGAATATAATGAATTACCTCGATACGAATATCGAAGGGCAGTTGATGGACGCTATTCGTGAAACTGATGAAGAAATGAGTCAGCAAATTCAGGATCTCATGTTCGTATTCGATAATCTCATTGATGTTGATGATCGAGGTATTCAAGCGATATTGCGTGAAACTCAGCAAGAAAGTCTGATGAAAGCGATCAAAGGCGCAGACGAAGAATTGCGTAATAAAATTACCGGTAATATGTCTAAACGTGCCGCTGAAATGTTACTTGATGATCTTGAGGCCATGGGGCCGGTGCGCTTGAGTGAAGTTGAAACTGCACAAAAAGAAATCCTGTCTATTGCTCGTCGTTTGGCTGATGCCGGCGAAGTCATATTAGGCGGTGGTGGCGGCGATGAATTCATATAATGAGTATTTCTAGTAGTAAGCCAAAAGCACAATCACTTAAAGTGACCTCAAGCGAGTCTTTCGATGATGCCAAAACGTGGGATTTACCGACGGTTAACGCAGACGTACAAAATAATGCGACAAATGCGCTTAACAAAACGCGCACTTGGAAATACGAACCACCAGAGGTTGAAGAAGACATTAAACCTCTGACTGCCGCAGATATAGAGGCGATCCGAGTAGCTGCTTACGATGAAGGTTTAGCATTGGGTAAACAAGAAGGCTATGACGTTGGTTTAGAGCAAGGTAAGCAAGAAGGCTTGGAACAGGGCATTAGCGAGGGTAAAGAACAAGGTTTAGCGGACGGAATGCTCGCGGGCCAAGAGCAAATGGACGAATTAGCGAGGAGCTGGCAATCCATTATCGATCAAGCTGCTAATCCGTTAGCCCAAGTGAATCAAGAGCTCGAAAAAGAATTAGTTATTCTAGCGACTAAATTAGCGAAAGCAGTTATTAACGTTGAAGTAACGACGCAAAATGATGTGCTTCTCAGTGCTATCAGCGAAGGAATAAAAGTGCTTCCAATACAAGAAAGTCAGTATCAATTTCAAATGAATCCCATCGATGTTGCTATGGTTAAAGGGCATTTTGGTGATGAAGTAATTGTTGAAAACAACTGGAGACTTATCGAAAATCCAGCTATTGAGCGCGGTGGCTGTGAACTCACTACGCAAAACAATGCGGTTGATATGTCAATTGGCCGCAGAAGCGCAGACGTATTTACCCAATTTCTGAATGCTCAAGGATTACATCATGACCCTCGCAATAGCGGATAAAATTAAGCAATTGCAGGACCAGGTTCCCAATGCACCCGCTATCTCTTCAGGTAAGCTTATTAGGGGAGTTGGTTTGACTTTGGAGGCAGTCGGTTGCCAAGTGCCTATAGGTGGTCGTTGTTTAGTTCAAACAAGCCACGGCCAAATTGAAGCTGAAGTAGTTGGATTTTCTGGCGATGTCACTTATTTAATGCCAGCTGAATCAGTCAAAGGTATTGTCCCTGGTTCGCGTGTTCAGCCTTTATCACATGAAAACGGACTCGCGGTGGGAGACGAATTATTGGGTCGCGTTATTGACGCAAATGGTGAGCCCCTTGATGGTAAGGGTCCTTTAAAATGCAAACAAAAAGCCTCATTGACACCTCCTCCCATCAATCCGTTGACAAGAAAACCTGTCAATCAACCCCTTGATGTTGGCGTTAGAGCTATCAATACTGTGCTAACTGTAGGTAAAGGTCAGCGCATGGGATTATTTGCTGGCAGTGGTGTCGGTAAAAGTGTGTTGATGGGAATGATGACGAGAGGCACAACCGCGGATGTTGTTGTGGTAGGCTTAATTGGCGAACGTGGACGTGAAGTAAAAGAATTTATTCAAGATATTTTGACTGCAGAGGATCGAGAAAAAGCTGTCGTAGTTGCTGCGCCAGCGGATACGTCGCCTTTAATGCGTCTAAAAGGATGCGAGGCTGCAGTGACCATCGCAGAGTACTTCAGAGATCAAGGTAAAGATGTGTTGCTTTTAGTTGATTCCCTAACAAGATATGCAATGGCACAGCGCGAAATAGCACTAGCAATAGGCGAACCGCCAGCAACTAAAGGCTATCCGCCTTCAGTTTTTGCAAAATTACCTGCGTTAGTTGAAAGAGCTGGAAACGGCACTGAACAACAAGGCTCTATTACTGCATTTTACACTGTATTGACCGAAGGCGATGATTTACAAGATCCCATCGCTGATTCAGCGCGCGCAATATTAGATGGTCATATTGTGTTGTCGCGTCGCTTGGCTGAATCGGGTCATTATCCCGCTATTGATATTGAAGCATCGATTAGTCGTGTAATGCCTCAAGTTGTTAATGAAGAGCATGTTCTTCAGGCGCGCAACATTAAGCAAGTGTATTCAACCTATCAGCAGAATAAAGACCTGATTAGCATTGGCGCTTATTCGCGAGGGACCGACAATAGAATTGATTTATCGATCGCTGCAGAACCAGCAATTAATGCGTTTTTACAGCAAACGATGGGGCAGGTTATTCCATTTGAACAATGTGTTGAGTCAATGGGCACATTAAGTGGTGGTTTAAATGCAGCGTCAGCACATGGGCAGAATGCCCAACAACCTAGATAATGTGTAGAATCAGTGAAGAGTCGCAATGAGTAATCTAAAACAATTACACATGGTTTCTGATGTTGAAACCAAGAAAGAACAAAAACTGGCACAAAATTTCCAGTATGCGGCAAAGCACTTGCAAGACAATCAGCAGAAATTAAGCGGACTTGAACAATATCGCCTAGAGTACTTAAAACTCATTCAGCAGAAAGGACAACTGGGCGTTGAAGCCAAAAAACTGCATCAGCACCAATCCTTCGTTGCAAAGCTCGATAGAGCCTGCGAACAACAAATCCAATTTGTAAGCCAAGCGGTTTTGGTCGCAGATCAACGCAAACGCCAATGGCTCGAGCAGCAAAAACGTCGTAAAGCCATCGAAATGTTGATTGCTAGCAAGACAAAAGAAGCAGTCGCAGTCGAAGCACGTAAAGAGCAAGAGTTGTTTGACGAACTTGCTATTCAAAAATATATACGCCGTGAGCGAGTTCTGCGCTAGTTGGTACAACCTTTGCAAAACATCCTATAAGCACTTATTTTAATAATCACAAGCTATTGTTATTGTTGATTAAATTAAAATAATTCGGAATTAAACAGTCAGGATGAAATCAGTCTTATGCAACAATTTGCCACTACTCAAACAAGTATTGCCGCTAATAAGCTACCATTTGAAGATGTAAAACTGTCTTCATCGGTTCCTCGCAACACAAGTAGTTCGTCATTCGACGGCAACGCTCATAATGATAGTACTCAGAAAAGCGCTTTTGAAGAAGCCCTTGCGAGACACGAAAAATCGAGTCAGCCGACTGCTAAAAACCTTTATGATGATAAAGCAACGCAGCGGGCAGAATCGGCTAATAAGAATGAAGCGAAGGACGCAAAGCAAGATTGCACAGATAAGGCGAATGAACAATGTCAAACAAAGCCACGCAACGGGGATGCGGTCGATGAGCAACAGAATATTGATAAAAATATTGAAGACACTGCGATTCCTAAAAGCTCGGTATCTGGTCAAAAGCCAAAAGCTGAAAATATTACTGATGATTTTGACTGGGTGGCTTACGTCAATAAAGTTAAAGATTTATCTGGGCCCCCAGATATTGTTCCCATCGATTTATATATAGAAGACAAGTCAGCGACGCACGCTATTTTTGCACAAACAATAGCCTCATTAAATTCAGAAGATGATGCCCAGGGCAACGTAAAACCAGTTGACGTAAATATACTAAATGCGGGATCTGATCCTGAGTTTCTAGAAATCAACTTGACTCAAAAAGAACTCGCTACTTTGATTAACGCAGCAGGTGGAAATTCGGAAGAGCCTATGAGCGTTAAAAGTGAAGCGATGACTGAACTGGACAATGCAATCGCCAAATTATTAAATCAGCTAGTCTCAAAAGAAGATAGCGATGCTGGTACAAAGCCAAAGCTTGAAATTACTGATTTAGCAAAAGACGCCGATTTACTAAAGAATTTTTTGCAAGGTGAAATACTTAAAGCTAGTGAGGAACAAAAATTATTAATACCCTCGGAAGATGACATCGAAGAGCTAGGTGTGGTTATAAAGCCTGATGCTGAGCTTGAGCACGCAGCAGAAATTGCAAAATCTGATCTAGTAGCACTGAAAATGGACAGTAATTTAACACTAAAATCACTCGAAACCACAGAAAGCAAACAAGCAATCTTGGCTGAAGTAGAGACGCAAGTGGCTAATGCAACATTATCTCAAACAGCAAAAGCGTTGGTTGAAAAAAGTGACAAAGTGACCGAATCTCCTCTGTTTGTGCCTGTTGATAAAATATCGACTAAAAAGCAAGCACAGTTATTAGCACAATTATCTCCTGAGGCCCAAAGCAGTGCGATTGACAATATTGCAACACGAGTAGAGTCGGCAATAGCTGAATTAAAAACAGAAGGCAAATCAACTGAGTTTATCGCGGCATTACAATCAGGCGTCAAAGAAATGAAAGAGCAATTAAAACAGGGCCGGGAGCCTGGTATTGATTTAAAAAGTTTGGTCACTGACGCCCTTGCTGCTACTGATGTTAAAGTCACGGCTAATACTGAAGTTGCCTTGGATAAACAGCTAAATCAAATCAGTAATATTTTGGCTGCCGCGACGTCGTTGAATCAAACTAATCAACAGCAAAATTATTTGAATACCGGTTTGAATGAAATTCAGGGTATTAAAGAAGCTGCGCAGCATCAAATAGAAAGTACTCGACTTGTGCAACAAACTTCGGCTAACGATAAAGGAGTCAATATATTTAAGCCAGAGGGGCAGCAACAGTTGACCGAGAAAGTGCGTTGGATGGTCAATAGCCGCAATATCACTGCCGAGATTAGGTTAGACCCGCCAGATTTAGGTGGCATGAATATCAAGGTTAATTTGTCAGGTGATTCCGCCTCAGTCAGCTTTGTTGTGCAGTCCCAACATGCTCGTGACGCGCTAGATCAAGCAGTGCCAAGATTACGAGAAATGCTTGAAGAGCATGGCATTGAGCTAGGTCAGTCATCGGTTCAACAAGATAGTGCAGGCGGCGATGGGCAAGATGAACAGGGTGGTCTAGCAAATAATTCAAATGACTCGGGCAATTTGGCACAACAATCGCAAGATGGAATTCAAGACAGCAATGAAGACGGCCTTTTGGCCCATAATGACGTTATTGAACAACGTATTAGCGGCGGCAGAATAGGCGGTATTGATTATTACGCCTAAAAACGCCGAAAAAATGGCATAAGAGTAGCGTAAAAGAGGCGTATAATCATTTCATGCAGTATTGACGGGGATTGGTCTCAATTATGACAATAGTGTCGGTGACTTGTTGAATAGCCTAATTTATGCACAGGCATATAAATACGAATATAAGAGAATAATGGCATGGCAGATAAAGAGTTAGAAATTGAAGAAGGCAGCAAAAAGAAAAGCAAATTAATGCTTATTATTGCTGTTGCTGTTGTGGTCTTGCTTGGCGGTGGTGTAGGTGCTTATTTCTTCTTATTTACGGGCGACACAACCAGCATGACTGAAGGCGAAGATGGTACTTCAGAAGAGGTGATTGAAAACCTTGAATCAAAAGCCGGTCGAGCGTTATATGTTGCGATGCCTAGGCCTTTTACTTTTAATGCACCGGGTGTATCCCGCGAGCGCATTGTGCAAATTGAAGTGCAGCTTATGGTGCGGGGTGCAGACAATGAAGAATTGGCAAAACGTCATATTCCAATGATTGAAGGAACTCTGCTGCTGGTATTCAGTGCGTCAAACGCTGATGATTTGGTTACCGATGTTGGTAAAGTTGAGTTGAAAGAACGTGCTACCGCAGAAGTGCGGCAAGTGATGACGGAGCTCGAAAGTTCGCCTGTTGTCGAGCAAGTTCTATTTACAGGTTTTGTTATTCAGTAAATGCAGACTAACCTGCAAAAACCGTTGTAATAGTCCGTGCAATTGCATAATGAGATGCAAGTGCGCTGCATATACGGTTAGTTAATTAAGTTACTCGTGTCGAGTAACCCAATATGAGAATTAATGTGAGCGATTTATTATCACAAGACGAAATTGACGCGCTACTCCACGGCGTTGAAGATGTTGAAGAAGAAGAAGTCGAAGAGATCGAAAATGATGGTTTTGCCATGGAATACGACTTTTCTTCTCAAGACCGCATTGTTCGTGGACGCATGCCAACGCTGGAAATCGTGAATGAGCGGTTTGCACGGCACATGCGCGTGAGTTTATTTAACATGATGCGCCGTTCTGCGGAAGTATCTATTAATGGCATCCAAATGATTAAATTTGGTGAGTATATTCACACGTTATTTGTTCCTACCAGCTTGAACATGGTGCGTTTTCGCCCCCTGAAAGGAACAGGGTTAATTACCATGGAAGCACGACTTGTTTTCATCATGGTTGACAATTTCTTTGGTGGCGACGGCCGTTATCACGCAAAAATTGAAGGTCGAGAATTTACGCCTACTGAGCGTCGCATTATTCAGATGCTACTAAAACTGATTTTTGAGGATTATAAAGAAGCTTGGGGACCCGTCATGGATGTGTCTTTTGAGTATTTAGATTCTGAAGTCAATCCTGCGATGGCGAATATTGTTAGTCCAACTGAGGTTGTCGTTATTAGCTCTTTTCATATTGAGTTGGATGGTGGTGGTGGCGATTTCCACATTTCACTGCCCTACGCAATGTTGGAGCCTATTCGGGAACTGCTGGATGCGGGTGTTCAAAATGACAAGGAGGATACCGATTTTAGATGGAGTAAAGCGTTACGTGATGAAATTATGGATGTTCATGTTGGCTTAACTACCCATTTACTTGATGTTACTTTGACATTAGAGCGCATCATGAACTTTGAAAAAGGCGATATTATCCCAATTGAAATGCCTGACACGGTAACTGTGTTGATTGAAGATTTACCAACATTCAGGGCTAAACTAGGTAAGTCTCGAGATAATATTGCATTAAAAATTACAGAAAAAATTCCAAGGCCAACGTCGGTGAAATCTGAACTCCAGTTATTAACCCGAAATGGCAAAGTGATAGATAACGACGCTGAATTACAAGTGTTAGAAGAAGATTTATAAAAGATAGGAAAATATTATGAGTGAAGATGGCGAAGGCGTAGATGATTGGGCAGAAGCAATGGCTGAACAAGCTGAAGTGGAAGCAGGTGGTGATAAGAGCGTTGATCCGCAAGATGATATCGATGCAATTATGAATGAACAAGCAGCCGGTGGAGTCGCGCAGCCCGCAGAACTAGACGAGTTGCGAGAAGATGCACCTATTTCGGTTGCAGAAAAGAAAAAACTCGACACCATATTAGATATCCCTGTCACGATTTCCATGGAAGTTGGTCGCAGTGAAATAAGTATCCGAAATTTACTGCAATTGAACCAAGGTTCAGTGGTCGAATTAGACCGAGTTGCAGGCGAACCTCTAGATGTTTTAGTAAATGGCACGTTGATTGCTCATGGAGAAGTAGTAGTCATCAACGATAAATTTGGGATTCGGTTAACGGATGTTATTAGTCAAGTCGAAAGAATTAAAAAACTCAGGTAGAAACCTATATAAAATAGGGGCTTACGTCCTATTCTTATTTTTGTTTTGCAGCGTGGTCAACGCGGAGGCTTCGGCCTCCACCCCTCAAACATTACAAAACCCCTCGTCAATACTGTCAATTTTTCTTAGCCTTTTACTTGTAGTCGCCATTATTTTTGCGCTCGCATTCATTGCGCGCCGGTTTAATGTCACTCAAGCAGGAAATGGTCAATTAAAAGTGGTTGCATCGATGGCAGCGGGTGCCAAAGAAAAAATCATGGTTGTTGATGTTGGCGGCGAACAGTTCTTAATCGGAATTACAGCGCACAACATAAATCAATTAGGCAAGCTCGAAAATCCTTTGCAAACTGCAAGCACCGCTAAAAGCTCAGGGCAGACAACTAGTCTGGCATTCAAAGATAAGTTAGTAAAAGCGATGGCCGAGACGATGACCGGCTCTAAAAAGGATAGAGCACATGATTAATAATATATTTTCTTCATCGTTTATCGTCAAACTTGGGTTGTTGGTAACCCTAAGTATCATTTTCAGCGGTAGTGCTATAGCTGAGCAAGGTATTCAAGCGATTACAGTAACGACCACAGATGACGGTAATCAAGAATATTCGATGACTTTGCAAGCATTGTTTATCATGACGGCACTGAGTCTAATTCCAGCCTTTATTATGATGATGACGTCTTTTACGCGGATTATCGTTGTGCTGTCAATTTTACGTCAAGCAATTGGTCTTCAGCAATCACCTTCAAATCAAATTTTGATTGGTGTTAGTTTATTTCTATCAATGTTTATTATGGCCCCTGTGTTTGAAGAAATTAACATAAACGCATTGCAGCCCTATTTAAGCGAAGAAATGACCTCAAAAGAAGCGTTCAATATTGCTAAAGAACCGATGCGCGCTTTTATGTTGTCACAAACGAGAGTGAAAGATTTAGAGACATTCGTGCAAATTGGCGGCTATGAGGGCTTATATGATGATCCTGCGGATGTGCCATTGACGGTTCTAATTCCGGCATTTGTTACCAGTGAACTAAAAACGGCTTTCCAAATTGGCTTCATGTTGTTTATTCCTTTCCTGATACTTGATTTGGTCGTGGCATCAATACTGATGGCCATGGGTATGATGATGCTATCGCCGATGATTGTATCGTTGCCATTTAAGTTAATGCTATTTGTTTTGGTTGACGGCTGGAATCTTATATTTGGTACGTTAGCCACTAGTTTCGGCATGGGAGTCTGAACCAATGAGTCCAGAGGTTTTTGTCGAAATTTTACGTGAAGCCATGCTAGTTGTCATTATCCTAGTAGCCGCGGTTATTCTACCTGGTTTGGTCGTTGGTTTAGTCGTCGCTGTCTTTCAAGCCGCGACCTCCATCAACGAACAAACCATGAGTTTTCTTCCACGCTTGATCGTGACCTTACTAGCAGTAAGTTGGCTTGGTAGCTGGATGGTGCAAAAGATGATGGATTTCTTCTTTGAGATGGTCTATCGCATTCCGATGGCGGTTGGCTAAAAAAATGGAAATACTTGAGTCTACAATGACCAATTTTCTTGCAGATTACCTGTTGCCATTTATGCGTATATCGGGGTTGTTTGCGGCAATGGTCGGAATCAGTGCGAAAACCATACCCACGCAAGTTAGAACATTGTTAGCAGTATTGTTGACGCTAATGATTGTACCGAATATTCCCCCGGTTCCTGTTGATGATTTAGTGAATTTAGGCACTTTTATATTGGGTATTAAGCAATTAATTATTGGCATTGTGATTGGCTTTATTTCAATGATGGTATTAAACACATTTGTATTAGCAGGCCAAATTATTGCCATGCAAACGGGTCTTGGTTTTGCTTCTATTGTCGACCCTATCAACGGTATTAGCGTGCCAGCTGTTGGTCAGTTTTATCTTATTTTAGCGACACTTTTATTTTGGACTTTCGATGGTCACTTAGCAATGATCCAGATGATTGTCATGAGTTTTAAAGCGTTTCCTATCGACTCACCTTGGTGGACAGGAGAGCAGTTTCGTTTGGTTGCGCACTGGGCGGGATGGATGTTTATTTCAGCGGTTACCATGTCACTAGCGCCTATTGTTTCACTATTAATTGTTAACTTAGCATTTGGTGTTATGACCAAAGCGGCGCCGCAGTTGAATATATTTAGTTTGGGTTTTTCAATCGCTCAAATTACCGGGTTGGTTATTATTTACATTACGTTGAGTAACCAGGTTTATCACTTTGAGCAACAATGGCAGCGAGCGCAAGAATTCATGTGCAAGCTATTGTTGACTTGTTAACGCTATTTAGGATGATAGAAAATGGCTGATGACTCGTACGAAAAAACCGAAGAACCCACACCCAAAAAACTCGAAGATGCCCGAGGGAAGGGGCAGATTGCGCGATCCAAGGAATTGTCCACCGCATTGGTGTTAATTTCCAGTGCAATAGCCTTCTTTTTTGTTGGTAGTTATATCGCAAAAGCGATGTTCGACATTATGAAGCGCTCTTTCATTCTTTCGCGCGATGAAACTTATGATAACGTGCATATGTTTCAAATGTTAGAAATGTCAGTCAACGAATCTAGTCTACCCGTGTTGTCCTTCATGCTTATTTCATTGGCCGGCGGCATCTACGGAAGTATTGCGCTTGGTGGGTATAACTTTACATGGAAATCGGCTGCACCCAAAGGTAATCGATTAAGTCCGCTAGAAGGCTTCAAAAGAATGTTCGGGATGAACGCTTTGGTCGAATTAATTAAAGGCGTTGCTAAAGTCGTCGTAATTGGATTTATGGCTTACATGGCTCTCTATATATTTAGAGATGAAGCACTGCATCTGGATATGGAACTTTATCCGTTAAATTTATTCCACGCCCTGAATATGATTGAATGGGCTTTTTTACTATTATGCTGCGGTATGATCCCTATTGCATTAATTGATGTGCCATATCAGAATTTTAAGCACAATAAAGAAATGAAAATGACGATGCAGGAAGTAAAAGACGAGCGTAAAAATTCTGAGGGCGATCCACAAGTTAAGGGTCGTATCAGAAGGCTACAATATCAGGCCTCAGCTAATCGTATGATGCAAGCGGTTCCCGACGCTGATGTCATCGTCACTAACCCTACACACTTCTCTGTCGCAATAAAATATGAGCAAGATGGTGACCGTGCTCCCATAATGGTAGCAAAAGGTGCTGATGAACTTGCGATGCATATTCGTAAGATAGCCACAGCACATGACATTCCTATTATTGAATCTCCTATGTTAGCTCGTGCTATTTTTTACAGCACTGAACCGGATAATGAAATTCCGTCAAAACTGTTCATGGCTGTTGCTCAAGTGCTTGCTTATGTTTATCAGTTAAAAGCATACAAAAAAGGTAAGGCAACGCGTCCGAAGGCACTGAAAAAGAACCTGCCGATACCACCAGAACTGCGTCGTTAACATATTTACTTCCTGTGCAGGTAAGTTACTTTATTGTGGTCTTTATATGAGATTAAATCGACAACTTGCTTAAAAAATGAAAGGTAATATACTTGCTTCAATTAAATATAAACAATATCCATTATTGCTGATTTATATGTTTATCACTGGTGCAAAACTTGGAGTTTGCTTGCTATTAATAATACGGTTTTTGCGCTGTTTCGCCTTGGGAATTATGTCTCTTGGAATAATATCGAGCGTTTCAGCTGAGAGTAACTATTCCGCTAAGTTCCAGTTGCCAGCAATCAAAAAGTATAATATCGGTGATGGCCTCTCTCAGGCAACAGTATATGATATTGCCCAAGATAATAATGGCTATATTTGGCTAGCGACACAATCAGGTATAGATAAGTTTGACGGTTATACGTTTACTCATTTTGGGCAAAGTACAGGCTCAAGCAAAGGTCTTTCTAGCTCACTTGTTCACACCCTCGAAATACAACCTAATACTGGCGATTTATGGATAGGTACAATTAATGGCCTAGATATTTTGCGTTCAAGCGATCAAGCCTTTGCAAGTATCGAATTACGCAATCATCAGGGACAATTAGATAAAGATGTAAGAACCATTTTGGTTGACCAACAAAATAATGTTTTTGTTGGCACGGTGAAAGCGTTGTATTTACAAAAAAGTGGTCAAGAAGGGTTTCGACCCATTTCTATGCCAAATCATTCAATTACTATCCATGACATTATTTCCCAGAATAACAAACGCTTGTTAGTCGCTACTAGTAACGGAATATTAAGTTACGATAAAGAAATTGGGCTTTGGCGAGATGAACTGCTACCTCGAATTGAAACCACCGCTATTGAAGTCGATAGTGAAGGATATTTGTGGATTGGGACGGCTGGTCAGGGCGTTTTTCGTGCACAGACCCGCGGAAATAGCTTCTCGAACATTATCAATATATCTGCAAAGGACGGGTTTTCTGATAATTTTATCAATGATATCGAACAAATGAGTGATGGCTCAATCTGGGTTGCGACTGCTAATGGGGCGTCAATATTTTCAGAACCCCATGAACTAAGCTTTACTAACATATCAAGTCGTTCAAACTCCAAAAACTCTAATGACTCAGATGCTATAAGAACGCTGTTCAACAGCGCATCTGGGTTGATATTATTTGGCACTAGTACGGAGGGTTTTGGGGTTGTAGACTTGAATTCTAATATGTTTAAAAAGCTCGACTTAGAGAAAGGACAATTTTATTATTTTGTTGCTAAACAAGCCGATGATAGCTTGTGGTTATCAACTAATTCAGGTGTTGTTAAGTTAAATACAGACTATTCGATTGAAGGTCCATGGAAACATGAACAAGTTAGCCTGTCGGTTAATAAAATGCGTTCGCTCGTTTTTGACGAAAAAAAGAAGGCCTTGTGGGCGGCGTCACAGTTAGGATTAGGGAAAATAACACCTGAAAGTAAGTTTATTGAATATGCAGCCTTGCGTGATACTGCAATTTATTCGGTTAAAATAGGGCTTAATGGAAACCTTTGGATTGGTTCTGAATTTCAGGGGTTGCAGGTATTGGACGTCAATACTAACAAGATACTAGAAATCTATGATATACCGATGGCCACATACATTTTACCAATATCGACTGTTGAGCTCTGGGCTGCGACTACGGATGGCCTTTTTCTTATTAATCCTAAAACTCAGGAAGTCAGGCAATTTGTTAACGAAGCTGATAACGAATACAGTCTGCCCCACAATGTCCTTACATGGATTTCAAAACGAGATGAAACAAGCTTCTATGTTGGCACATTAGGGCATGGTTTGTTGCTGTTAGAGTTGAGTAATGAAAACACTGAAGCCAAATTTACACGTTTATTTGCGGATGAGAAACTCTCAAATTCGTCTATTTCTGCTGTGGTAAATGACAATAAGGGTAATATTTGGATACCCACGGAGAGGTATATTTTTAGAGCTGATTTAGGCTCTGGGCAAGTGGAAAGATTTGATCACAATGAAGGCGTTAATTCAACTGGATATTATGTTGGGGCTGCTGCGGTAAAAGACGATGGAACTATGGTCTTCGCGGGTGAAGGGGGCGTGACATACTTTCACCCTGATAATATTCAAAAGTCAGATTCAATGCCTACTCTTGAATTTACCCGTGTTGGCATCCTAAATAGTCAAGACAGTCATGGTATTGACGCAAAGTACGGCATGGTTAACAGTCTATCTGATTCCTTGGTCAAGGTGGTGTTATCACCACAAGACATTTTACTGAAAATTGAATTTGCGGCGCTAGAGTTTGCTAGTCCTCAAAGTATAAAATATGCTTACAGACTCATTGGGTTTGATGATCGTTGGCAATATTTAGACAGCAAGAATAGAGCCGTCACTTATACTAACTTAGATCCAGGTAGCTATATATTAGAAGTCAAATCGACCAATCGGTATGGTGCATGGAATAATAAACCGCAGCGCATGCACATTGCTGTGACTCCGCCTTGGTGGCGGACCATTTGGGCGATAATTGTTTTTGGTATACTTGCTCTAATGGCCGTTTTTCTGGTCTTTAGATGGCGCACAATCGCATTGCATAAACGGTCGGTTATGCTATATCAAAATGTACAAGAAAAAACGCTTGAATTGCAGTTGGCTAATAAGCAACTAACATTGCTGACGACGCTTGATCCATTGACTCAAGTATATAATCGTCGTGGCTTTACTGATGCTGTTGGTAAAGAGTTTTCAAAGTATAAGAGAAGTAAGGAACAGTTTTCTATTATTCTGATAGATATCGATTTCTTTAAACGGATTAATGACGAGCATGGGCATGAAGCGGGTGATCAGGTGCTAATCAAATTCGCTAATGTTCTTTCACAATGTACCCGAGATTATGATGTTTTAGCGCGTTGGGGTGGAGAAGAGTTCATTGTGTTGCTGCCCAATACGCAACTTAAAGATGCGATTAATATTGCTAACAAATATCGCGAAATTATTCGCAAAGAGAAATTCATTGTCACCAAGGCGTCATTAAGAGTTTCACTGACCGCCGGGGTTGCAAATATTCAAGATTATGCATCCGTTGATGAATGTATAAAGCGAGCCGATAATCTTTTATATGAAGGTAAAAACTTAGGTAGAGACAAAGTACTGCCAATGCTTTAATTTTTTTCATATACTTCAGCGAATTGGCACGGTAGTTGTAATAGAACCTGTATTATTACTTAGCCGTCAAAAATCTGTTCTATGCAATTAACTTCCGCTTTTCAAAGGGTAGATAAAACGCAATTAAAGAGTATCGCTGCTGGTATGGGCGCTCCAATTGTGGTTTTAGCCATCATGGGCATGGTCATCCTGCCGATGCCTGCAATCTTATTAGATATACTTTTTAGTTTTAATATTGCGCTCTCACTCGTCATTATTTTGGTCTCAGTCTTAACTAAGCGGCCTATCGATTTTGGCATATTTCCATTAGTTCTTTTAGTCGCTACTGTTTTACGTTTGGCACTCAACGTTGCTTCTACGCGAATTGTATTGCTGAAAGGGCACGAGGGTGGTGACGCTGCTGGTAAAGTCATACAGTCTTTTGGTGAGGTTGTTATTGGCGGCAATTACGTGGTAGGTGTCGTTGTATTTGCCATCTTGCTTATTATCAACTTTAAAGTGGTTACAGCAGGTGCGGGTCGTATTTCTGAAGTAAGTGCCAGATTTACGTTGGACGCAATGCCGGGTAAGCAAATGGCGATTGATGCTGACTTGAATGCGGGTTACATCGACGCAGACCAAGCTAGAACGCGAAGAGAAGAAATTACGTCGGAAGCTGATTTCTACGGTTCGATGGACGGTGCATCAAAATTTGTTAAAGGGGACGCGATCGCGGGCCTTTTCATTATGCTAATCAATATTGTTGGTGGCCTGTTTGTTGGTATGTTTCAACATGATTTAGATTTTTCTACGGCAATGGAAGTTTATACCATCCTTACCATTGGTGATGGCTTAGTGGCACAAATTCCATCACTACTACTTTCGGTAGCTACCGCAATTATCGTGACTCGAGAAAATGATTCGCAAGAAATGGGACATGAAATTCGAGAGCAATTAGCTAACCGCAAAGCACTTTATATTACATCAGGAATATTGTTCGTAATGGGTATTGTACCTGGAATGCCACATATGGCCTTCCTTGGATTTTCTGCTGCTGTTTTTGCATATGCTTTCTTCAGAGATAGAATGAAAGCTAAGGAAGCGCAAGAAAAATCACTTGTAGAAACAATGCCAGATGCCAGCAAAGGCCCAAGTGAAATGAAGGATCTAGGTTGGGACGATGTTCAACATGTCGACACTATTGGTTTAGAAGTTGGATATCGTCTTATTCCGCTTGTAGATAAATCACAAGGTGGTGAATTATTGACGCGCATTAAAGGTGTACGTAAAAAGCTGTCGCAAGAACTTGGTTTTCTTATTCCTCCTGTCCACATTCGCGATAATTTGGATTTTTCACCGAATGCCTACTCTATTTCAATGATGGGGGTTTCAATCGGTGATGCTGAGATTAGTCATGATAATGAGCTTGCGATCAATCCAGGTCAAGTATTCGGTGAGCTTTCAGGTACCAAAACAAAGGATCCTGCTTTTGGCCTCGACGCTGTTTGGATCAAAGCTAATCAACGTGAACATGCGCAAACGCTTGGTTATACTGTTGTTGATTCAGCTACCGTAGTGGCAACGCACTTAAGTCAGTTATTGACAACCAATGCTTATCAACTATTGGGCCATGAAGAAGTACAACAGCTGCTGGATATGTTGGAGAAAACGAATCCGAAGTTAGTTGAAGGACTTGTACCTGATATTTTGTCCTTGAGCACCATGGTGAAAGTATTACAAACGTTATTGTATGAAGGTGTGCCAATCAGGGATATGCGGACTATTTGCCAAACGCTTTGCGAGTATGGACCTAAGAGCCAAGATCCAGATGTATTAGTATCTGCATTGCGTATTGCCTTGAAGCGTTTGATTGTCCAAGACATTACTTCAGGAGGGGATGAAATACCTGTTATTACATTAGCGCCAGACTTGGAACAGATGTTGCATCAGTCATTACAAGCAGGTGGTGAAGATGGAGCTGGCATAGAGCCAGGACTAGCAGAGAAGATTCAGCAATCACTAACTGAGGCAAGTCAGCAACAAGAACTAGCTGGCGAACCATCAGTGTTATTAACATCGGGCATGTTACGTCCAGTGTTATCAAGATTCTTAAAACACGCTGTTTCAGGTTTACATGTGTTGTCTTATCAAGAGATACCAGACGACAAACAAATAAAAATAGTGTCATCAGTCGGTCAATAAACTGACGCATTAAATACACTAACGGGGACATCATGAAAATTAGACGTTTTTTTGGCAAAGATATGCGTGAAGCGCTCAAGCAAGTAAAAGACGAACTTGGCGGCGATGCAGTTATTATGTCTAATAAAAAGGTTGCGGATGGCGTGGAGCTAGTTGCAGCGGTTGATAAAGAGACCGAAATGACACAACCGCCACCGACTATTAGCTTAGGTAGAAAAACAAAAAATACGCCAACCTTGAGTGAAATAATCGGCGATGATGGACCTGATAGCCTCAAGGCACTTTTAGAAAAACAACAGGCGGGTAAACTTGTTGATGAAAGTAGCGATGGTTTTGAGAGTGTAGCGCACGCACAACAGCGAAGCGCTGAATCAACGTACTCCTCACAAACGATGAACCGAAATCAACCTCGTGTTAGTCAAGCATACGCTGATTCACAGCAAGCAGAAAAACGTCTTCGTGAAGCTGAACTCACTAACCAATATGCAAGAACGCCGGTGACAAAACCGGTTGAAAATTTTGCAATGAATGATGATTTTGCTGATAGCCAAGCGTCTGATTTATTTAGTCATGGCAGCAGCGTAACTTCTAATGATGACCTTGAATCAATTAAATCAGAACTTGCGTCTATTCGTAACGTTTTACAATATCAAGTCAATGGCTTGAGCGACGAGCAGAGTAAACGTAAAAATCCAACTCATTACTTTCTAGGCAACAAGTTATTAGGTATGGGCATTAGTGAAAAGCTAGTTGCGCAACTTGTTAGTTTTCTTCCACCGCAAGCAAAAGAGACAGAAGGTTGGGATTATTTGCTTAACCTCATTTCAAACCGTTTGCATATAGGCGGTAACGATATATTGCAACAGTCAGGTATTGTTGCATTAGTAGGCGCAACAGGCACAGGTAAAACCACAACTGTGGCTAAATTAGCTGCAAAATATGCACAAAAATATGGTGCAAATGAAGTTGCTATGATTACTGTTGATACATATCGGATTGCGGCTTTTGAGCAATTAGCGACATATGGGAAAATTATTGGCTGTACTGTGAAAAAAGCACAGACTTCTGAAGAGTTAGCCCATATACTTTATCAATTAAGGCATAAAAAATTAGTCCTTATTGATACTGCTGGTTTTAGTCAACGTGATGCTCGCTTAGTGACTCAGCTAAACGATTATGAGAAAGAAACAACAGCTAATATTAAAAAATACTTAGTGTTGCCAGCAGGTGCTCAGTATCAAGTGTTACACCAAACCATACAAGCGTATAAAAATATAAGCCTAACAGGCTGTATTTTCAGTAAATTAGATGAGTGTTATAGCCTCGGAGAGGCACTTAGCGTCGTGATTGAAAACGACCTTAGACTAAGCTACGTAACGGATGGACAGAGAGTGCCAGAAGATATAAAACTTGCAGATGCAAAAAATTTAATTATGGTAGCGTCAAAACTTTATAAAAAGTATGCTTTGGCGCATAATAACCAATCGAACTCTGACGCAGGCGCCAGAGCGATATGATAGAAGATCAAGCGAGTAGCTTAAGAAAAATGAATCAGTCCAAATTAATTAAAGTCATGGCCGTCACCGGTGGTAAAGGTGGAGTGGGTAAAACTAACGTGTCTTTAAATTTAGCCATCTCATTGGCCAAACAAGGCAAACGTGTCTTGGTGCTTGATGCCGATTTAGGCCTTGCGAATTGTGACGTTTTACTTGGTTTACGTGTTGATAAAAATTTATCACATGTACTACGAGGTGAATGCACCTTGGACGATATTTTAGTAACAGGTCCACATGGCGTTAAAATTGCGCCTGCGACATCAGGTTCGCAGTCAATGGCAGAATTAGGTACAACAGAACATGCGGGCCTCATTAGAGCCTTTAGTGAATTGCGTACTGAGATAGATACGCTCATTGTTGATACGGCAGCGGGAATTTCTGACATGGTCATGAGCTTTTCTCGCGCAGCGCAAGACGTTCTTGTAGTTGTGTGTGATGAGCCTACATCGTTGACCGATGCTTATGCATTGATAAAAATTCTGAACCGTGAACACGGCGTTTTTAAGTTTAAAATTATAGCCAATATGGTTCGTAGCGAAAGGGAAGGGAAAGAACTTTTTAGTAAACTTTCCAAGGTGACAGGGCGATTTTTGGATGTTGCATTAGAGTTGGTGGGTATTATTCCATTCGACGAAAACATACGTAAATCTGTACGCAAACAGGCTGCGATCGTTGATGCATATCCATCTTCGCCTGCGGCATTGGCGATTACTAACTTAGCTCAAAAATCCATGACTTGGCCCATACCGGCACAACCGGGCGGGCATTTGGAATTTTTTATTGAGCAGTTAGTGTCAAGAAACGAGTAGGTAACTAATCAGTGAGTAACAAAGTGGCAGTCTATCAACAACAAATTGATAAAAACCAATTGGTCGAGCGACATGCGCCGTTGGTGAAGAGAATTGCTCATCATCTAGTGGCAAGGTTGCCGGCAAGTGTCCTTGTGGACGACTTGATTCAAGCAGGTATGATTGGTTTGCTTGAAGCCGCAAAAAACTTTGATGGCTCTAAGGGTGCAAGTTTTGAGACATTTGCTGGTATTCGTATCCGCGGTTCTATGCTTGACGAAATTCGAAAAGGTGACTGGACTCCGCGTTCAGTTCACAAGAATAGTCGGGCAATAACGCAAGCTATTTCTCAAGTAGAAAAAGCCACAGGGCGCGATGCACGTGACATAGACGTGGCTGAACGGCTGCAAGTGTCGGTGCAAGAATACCACACAATGTTGAATGAAGTGAACGCGGGCAAGCTTGTCGGAATTGAAGATCTTGGCGTGAGTGAAGACGTCCTAACTACCGATGCGACAAAAGGACAAGACAGTCCTTTTGAAAATATGCTGCAAGGATCATTTCAGAAAGCGCTAGCACAGGCGATAACAACACTACCAGAGCGAGAGGCAATCGTGCTCTCACTTTATTACGATGAAGAATTAAACTTACGCGAAATTGGTGAAGTTCTTGAGGTAAGTGAATCTCGAGTGAGCCAAATTCATAGTCAAGCGATGTTAAAGTTAAAGTCGAAAATGCAGTCTTGGCGAACAGCCGACTAAGTTTTTGCCGTTTTATTTTTGTAATTAATTTGTACCTCAGCGGAGGCAGTTTTGAATAAGAATATGAAAATCTTAGTTGTTGATGATTTTTCAACGATGCGACGGATCATTAAGAATTTATTAAAGGACCTCGGCTTTACTAGTATTCAAGAAGCCGATGATGGCAATACGGCATTACCCATGCTTGTTCAAGGTGATTTCGATTTCGTTGTGACCGATTGGAACATGCCTGGTATGCAGGGGATTGATCTTTTACGCGCTATTCGTGCAGATGATAATTTGAAGCACTTGCCTGTTTTAATGGTAACTGCGGAAGCGAAAAAAGAGCAAATTGTCGCCGCAGCGCAAGCGGGCGTAAATGGTTATGTAGTTAAACCATTCACGGCAGCGACATTACAAGAAAAACTTGAAAAGATTTTTCAACGTCTGGGTTAACAGCGGTATTTCTTAATGGGGTAACGTTGAATGACAACGACTGATAGAGAACTAGTTTCGCTAGATGAAGCGAAGCTACTAGTTGAGTATCTTGAAAAGGGTGAACGCGAACAAGCGAATGCTCTCGTCGATACAATTACACTGCGAGAGTCAACAGAACTTTTTTTTGAAGTAGGAAAGTTGACTCGCCAGCTACACGACTCACTAAATAATTTTCAATTAGATGATCGCATTGCGAACTTAACGCAAGATGAAATTCCGGATGCTCGGGCGCGATTAACATATGTAATAGAAGAGACAGAAAAAGCAGCGAATACCACTATGGACGCTGTTGAAAAATGCATGCCGATTGCCGAAGGTTTGAATCAGCGATTTGTCAGTATTATGCCGGAGTGGCGGAAATTGATGAGCCGTGAAATCGAGGTCGGCGAATTTAAACATCTGTGCATGACACTAGACAAACTTTTATCTGATGCAGCCGGTGATTCTGGCCAACTCAATAGTTTGCTTACAGAAGTATTGATGGCTCAGGGCTTTCAGGATCTTACTGGCCAGGTAATTCGTCGCGTCATTGAGTTAGTCAAAGAGGTTGAAGATAGCCTTGTTTCAATGCTAACCGCATTTGGTGATGTTGGAGAATTAACCCTAGTTGAAGATAATCCTCAAACTTCCAAGAAACAGACCGATATAGTAAAAGCCGAAGGGCCAATTATCGATGCAGATAGTCGCGACGACGTAGTAAGTGGACAAGACGACGTTGATGATTTGCTGTCAAGTTTAGGGTTTTAGGGGAGCCGACGAATGTCGTTTGAAGTTGACGAGGAAATAATGCAAGATTTTCTGGTGGAAGCCGGAGAATTACTTGATCAACTCCAAGAACAGCTTGTTGATCTAGAAAATAAGCCTGAAGATGCAGAGTTACTGAACGCAATTTTCAGGGGTTATCACACGGTTAAAGGGGGTGCTGGGTTTTTAGCGTTAACAGAGCTGGTTAATATCTGCCATGGTGCAGAGAACGTCTTTGATACTATGCGCAATGGACAACGCACACTAACACCTGAATTAATGGATGTAATTCTTCAAGCAACTGACGTTGTTGTTGATATGTTTGAGAATGTGAAGTTAAGAAAGCCTCTTGAGCCTGCGCCATCTGAACTTATCGCCGTTCTGCATAAATTAAGCAAACCCGAAACAGCCGACGAAAATATCTTTGCTGAAGAGGCTGCGCCGACGGCTGCCATCGTGGAGAACGAAGCTGCAACTGACCAAGGCGAAACGCTAAGTATAGAAGATGATAAAGCTGCGGGCATTGATGAGATTACAGATGACGAATTTGAAGCCTTGTTGGATGAGTTGCATGGTACACCAGGCGCTCCTAAAGTATCAGCACCAGCAATAATAGAGTCGGATGCTAATGATATTAGTGACGATGAATTCGAAGCGTTGTTAGATGATTTGCACGGTAAAGGTCAATTTAAAACAAAAGAAATTCCCCCAGACTCAAATACCTCAGACTCAAATGTCGCGGCACCAGAGAGCATCAACGCTGATGAAATTACGGATGATGAGTTTGAAGCGTTGCTTGACCAGTTGCATGGGGAAGGTAAATCACCAATAGAATCTGCAGATACCGAACCACCGGCCAAAGTTGCAGACACGGCAAAAGTTGAAAACTCAAAGCCTGTTGCAAAAAAAGTATCTGCATCTGCAGCTAAAGCACCTAACTCCGCGGTCGCCAAGAAAGAAGATAAAAAGCCAAGCGCAGCGGCACCGCAAGCTGAAACCACGGTGCGTGTAGATACAAAAAGACTCGACCAAATTATGAATATGGTGGGTGAGCTCGTGCTCGTGCGCAATCGCTTATTGAGTCTCTCCATCAACAATCCCGATGAGATCATGGCAAAAGCAGTCGCTAATTTAGACTTGGTGACAGGCGATTTGCAAGGTGCGGTAATGAAAACTCGCATGCAACCAATTAAGAAAGTGTTTGGTCGTTTTCCTCGCGTTGTTCGCGATTTAGCGAGAACACTTAAAAAAGAAATTACACTTGAACTAGTAGGTGAAGACACTGATTTAGATAAAAATCTAGTAGAGGCGCTTGCTGATCCGTTGGTGCATTTGGTAAGAAATTCGGTTGACCATGGCATTGAAATGCCAGATGAGCGTGAAGCTCAAGGTAAACCGAGAATGGGTATTGTGAAATTATCAGCGTCTCAACAAGGTGACCATATTCTCCTTACTATAGATGATGATGGTAAGGGAATGGACCCTGAAATCCTAAAACAAATTGCGATTAGTCGCGGTGTTTTGGATGCCGATGCAGCAGCTAGAATGTCAGATTCTGAAGCGTTCAATTTAATCTTCGCTCCAGGTTTTTCTACTAAAGTTGAAATTAGTGATATATCTGGTCGTGGCGTTGGTATGGACGTGGTAAAAACTAAAATCAATCAACTTAACGGTTCAGTTAGTATTACTTCAGAGCTCGGTAAAGGCACTCGGTTGGCAATTAAAGTGCCATTAACACTCGCAATATTACCAACATTAATGATTATTGTCGGAGCACAAACATTTGCGCTACCGCTAAGCGCTGTCAGTGAAATTATTAATATGGATATTAATAAAACGCATAAAGTCGATGGTCAATTGACGATGATTGTTAGGTCTAAAGCAATTCCATTATTCTATCTTGGTGATTGGTTAAATCGTATTCCGGTAACGGTTGATCGCTCACAAGGACATGTTGTCGTAATGCAAATAGGCACCCAGCACGTTGGCCTAGTGGTGGACTCATTGATTGGTCAAGAAGAAGTTGTCATAAAGCCCCTAGATGCCTTATTGCAAGGCACACCGGGTATGGCGGGCGCAACAATTACTTCTGACGGTGGCATAGCACTAATACTAGATGTTCCAGGTTTATTGAAAAGGTACGTTTAGTTTAACAATTCGATAAACTAAGCGAGGATGTCTAATTTGGGAAAAGGTTCTACAAAAACGATGCAGTATCGAGTGTTGATTGTTGATGATTCAACGTTTTATAGAAAACGTTTAACATCTGTTTTAGAAAAAGATCCAAGTATTCAAGTTGTTGGTCACGCTGCTAATGGGTTAGAAGCCATTCAAAAAGCCATTGAATTGAAACCTGATGTGATCACGATGGATGTTGAAATGCCTATTATGGACGGTATCGCAGCTGTTGCTAAAATTATGCAGACAGCGCCTACCGCCATTTTGATGTTTTCTTCTTTGACTCTGGCCGGAGCGCAAGTAACGCTTGATGCCTTAGAAGCCGGTGCAGTAGACTTTATTCCCAAAAAGTTTGACGATATAAGCACCGAACGCCCTGAAGCTATCTTGATTATTCAACGCCGCGTTAAAGCCCTAGCGCGGGCAAATGCGCTTAGATTGTATGACATTAAAAAAGCAAAAATCGTTCCTAATACTTTGATAAGAAACGCACAACCAACAGCTCAGTTACCAATTAAACACGAGTTATCAGATAAGCTTGACATTTCTTTGTCACCGCTACCAGCCTCTGGAAAACGGTACAAATTGTTGTTTATTGCTGCTAGCACCGGTGGCCCTATTGCTTTGCAACAAGTCGTTAGCGAATTACCTAGCGATTTTCCTTATCCTGTTATATTAGTTCAGCATATGCCGGGTACGTTTACAGCCGCTTTTGCAGAACGCCTTGATAAACACTCTCAATTAAAAGTGAAGTTGGCGGTTGACAACGAGCGACTTGAAAAAGGAACTGCATACTTGGCCGAAGGTGGAAAGCAAATGCAGATAGCAGGCAAAGGCGCGTTTGCTAAATTAAATATCGTAGAGACTCCCAAAGGCAGTACTTTTGTTTATCATCCTTGTATTGACTTCACAATGGAGTCTCTAGTGTCTGCATTCTCTGGTGATATATTGAGTGTGATATTAACTGGAATGGGCTCAGATGGCGCCGCAGGGTCGAGATTATTGAAAGCCACAGGGGCGACAATTTGGGCGCAAGACGAAAAGTCGAGCGTGGTCTATGGTATGCCTAAAGCGGTCGTTGAATCAGGAATTTGTGATAGAGTGATTTCACTAGAGAATATTGCACAGCATATCATTACTGAAATGAGCTTGTGAACTAACAAAGCATGTATGAGTTTGTATAAAATTGAACATTTGGACAGTCGCTAATCAGAAAGGTGGAGTGGGCAAAACAACCACTGCCGTGACACTTGGTGGGCTTTTAGCCCAGCAGGGCAAGCGAGTTTTGCTTGTTGATACAGACCCCCATGCAAGTCTTAGTTACTATTTCGGCATTGATTCGGAAGCACTTGATATCAGTATTTATGATGTTTTCTCCCAACCAGAAAAATACATAGGTCAAACTTTACTTGACTCCTTATGTCTCACTAAAGTGCAAGGTCTTATGGTCTTGCCTGCAACCATGGCATTAGCCACGCTCGACCGTAAAATGGGCATGGAAAGTGGCAAGGGCTTAATACTTAAAAAGGCGCTCGCGTCTATTCAACGCCAATTTGATTATGTGATCATTGATTGCCCACCCATATTGGGAGTGTCGATGGTTAATGCGTTAGCCTGCAGCAATAGGATAATCGTGCCAGTGCAAACTGAGCACTTAGCACTCAAAGGTTTAGACCGAATGATGCGCACTCTTAAAATAATGCGTAGAACGATGCCAGAAAACATCCCTATTAGTATTATTGCCACTATGTTTGATAGACGCGTAAATGCAACAATTCAGGCTTACACCAAGCTGAACGAAGAGTATCCAGAACAGTTATGGCGAGGATTCATTCCAACCGACACCAAATTCAGGGACGCGAGTGTAGCGCAGAAGCCAGCATCTTTCTTTGCGCCAAAATGCAGAGGTGTCTTTGCATACGATAAGTTTTTAAAGGATATAGCGAATGAAGGATAAAAATAAATTCGCCAAGGAAAACATCGTTGAGGACTATTTGACTGATTTACTTACCGAGTCGCAGTCAGAATTAAATTTTAATAAAGCAGCTACCCAGAGGCTGTTAGAACAATCTGTTAATGAATTTTTGGCACCGCAGGTTGATTCACAAGGAATAAATTTAGATACTCAGCAGCAGATAATTGAACAAGATGATAAAGAAATTCAAGTTGAGGTCGAAACAGAAACAAGTAAGGTAGAAGTTTCTGTGCCAATAAGTTTGCAAGACTCGCTCGATGAGCGCTTTCAAGCATTATTTTTTGAAGTGGCCGGGTTAACTTTAGCAGTTCCGCTAATTGAGTTAGGTGGAATACATGAAATAACTAAAATCGCGCCTATAATAGGAAAGCCGGACTGGTTCATGGGTGTTATGCTAAAAAATGAAGATACGTTTAATGTCGTTGATTCAGCACGCTGGGTAATGCCAGAAAAATATGACGACGAAATGGAAGAGAATTTAAATTATCAATTTCTAATCAACTTGGGTAAAACCTCCTGGGGCCTGACTTGTGAAAGATTGGTTAATACCGTTGAATTGAATAAGTCTGATGTGAAATGGCGAACTAATACAGGCAAGCGACCATGGTTAGCTGGCATGGTTAAAGAAAGAATGTGTGCTTTAATTAATGTTGCAGAACTTGTTAAAATGCTAAAAGCAGGTCTAAGCAGCAAGTGACAGTTAACAAATAAAAAAATATTTTGTGTGACGGAGTAAAGTAAATGAACCAAGATAAAACAAGGACCACCGCGAGCGATCCAAATGACGAGGTGCTGCAGTGGGTGACTTATCGCTTAGATGAGGAAACTTACGGTATCAATGTTATGCAAGTTCAGGAAGTCTTGCGTTACACCGACATAGCGCCTGTTCCCGGTGCCCCAGATTATGTTCTTGGCATTATCAATTTACGCGGTAACGTTGTGACTGTCATTGATACTAGATCACGCTTCGGTTTGCCGCCAACGGAGACTACCGATAATTCACGTATTGTTATCATTGAATCAGATGAGCAAGTAGTGGGTATTTTAGTCGACAGCGTAGCCGAAGTGGTGTATCTGCGTTCATCTGAAATCGACAGTGCGCCTAATGTAGGAACAGAAGAAAGCGCCAAGTTTATTCACGGTGTTAGTAATCAAAAGGGGCAATTACTCATTTTGGTCGACCTTAATAAGTTATTAAGTGACGATGAATGGGACGAGATGAGCAGTATGTAACTGATTTTTTATAGCGTGAAAGTCATTTTTGCTTAATAAAATAAAAAATACCGTGCCATGGCGCGGTATTTTTGTATTTATTGTTATGAATGCGTTACATTTGAAGACACTGGTCAAAAATAATAAGTAAGCGTATCAATGCAAGAAATTTCAGCAATAAATATGGTCCTTCTGAGTATTTCCCTTCTTGGCTTAGGCGTCGCCATTATTGCGATTCAGTCTAATAGAAAGCTTAGTCTGCGACTCAATAAAGCCCTAGAGCTAATCAATAGCCTACACAAATTCAATGAAACCCATCAAACTAACTTCACTGCGTTTGAGAACAAGCAAGATAAATTACATGAGAAAAATAAACAAGCCTTGACATCGGAGCTAGAGGATATGCTTTGCAGCTTAAAAACAAGCACCTCACAAGCGCATGCGTTTGACATTGAGATGATTAAAATTGATGTCGATAAGTTGATGGCACAAATTGATGAACTGTCGCAGCAAGACCCTGCTGCTAAGATGTATGCGCGAGCACACAGCCTGGTTGAATCAGGTGCAACTATTAGTGAAATTATGGACGCTTGTGACTTACCGCAAGCCGAAGTTGAAGTGTTGATTGGGTTTCAGAAAAAAGCACGTAAATAAGCTCCAGAGTCTTAACGCGAGCGCTGTACAAAGTAGAAAACGAAACTAAGTAACTTAATATAAATAGCCTTTATTTAGACGTCTAGACGTAAAGATGTTGACTTTTTGCCTGATCTAGCCACAATGATAGCCACATTGATAAAAAAACATGCATTTGCAGTTAGTATGTATTTAAAGATAGGTGGTAATAATGCCAATTAAAATTCCTTCCGACTTGCCAGCATTAGATGTGTTATTACAAGAAAACATCTTTGCCATGGACAGTGACCGCGCTGCTAGCCAAAATATTCGTCCGCTAGAAGTTGGGATATTGAATTTAATGCCAAACAAAATTGAAACTGAAATTCAGATTTTGAGATTATTATCCAATACACCTATTCAAATTAATGTCGACTTAATCCGGTTTGATGAAACTACGCCAAAAAACACACCGAAGTCGCACATGGACGCCTTCTATCATGAGTTTAGTGAAGTTTCTGATAAAAAATATGATGGCTGGATTGTCACTGGTGCACCATTAGGTATGTTGGAATATGAAGACGTTAAATATTGGGACAAAATGACCGAATTGTTAGATTGGGCAGAAGAAAACGTGCAATCTACGATTTTTCTTTGTTGGGCGGCTCATGCGGCTATGTATCATTTTTACGGTGTTCAGCGTCAATTACGAATAAACAAGTTATCTGGCGTATTCGAACACGATGTAGTGCAACCAAATGACCAACTAATGCGTGGTTTCGATCCTATTTTTTGGGCTCCTCATAGCCGCATCGGCGAAATTCGTAACCAAGATTATGACAAAGTGTCAGGCTTAACTGTATTGGCTCAATCAGCGGCAGCTGGTACCTATATTAGTGCCACTGATGATCGTCGGCTAGTTTTTGTGACAGGCCACCCTGAGTATGACTCTAATACCCTGGCGCAAGAGTATGAGCGTGATCTGGAATCTGGGCTTGAGCCTGCCATTCCAGAAAATTATTTTACAGCCAACGATCCGAGCAAAGAACCGATTGTACGTTGGAAGTCACATGGCAATTTACTGCTGACTAATTGGCTTAATTATTACGTATATCAAAACACGCCGTATGATTTAAGTACACTCAGGCGACGTGAATGTTAAGTTCATTCATCATAGCTAAAACAATAAACTGATTAAAACGGCAACATAAAAGAGAGACATAGTGAGCAAGACCTCAAACAGCCTGAAGCGCTTAACTAACATAGCAAAACAGCGCATATTAATACTAGATGGTGCAATGGGAACAATGATCCAGGAGCAACAATTGGATGAAGCTGATTATCGGGGTGAACCATATAAAAACTGGCATTGCGATGTGAAAGGTAACAATGACTTATTGGCTATTACCCAACCTGATATTATCAAGAATATCCACCGTGAATATCTCGCGGCAGGTGCTGACATTATTGAAACTAATACATTTAATGCTACTACCATTTCAATGTCAGATTACGACATGCAAGATGAGGCTCGCCAAATTAACTTAAGCGCCGCCAAATTAGCGCGTGAAGCTGCGGATGAATTTAGTGCCAAAACACCGGACAAGCCGCGTTTTGTTGCTGGAGTTATTGGTCCAACTAGTCGCACCGCTTCTATCTCGCCTGATGTTAACGATCCAGGCAAGCGTAATGTGCATTTCGATGAGTTGGTTGAAGCATACAAAGAATCGACGCATGCGCTCATTGAGGGCAAAGTTGATTTAATATTAATCGAAACCATTTTCGATACCTTAAACGCGAAAGCAGCTGTATATGCAGTTGAAGAGGTGTTTGAGGAATCTGGTATCACGTTACCAGTGATGATTTCAGGCACAATTACTGACGCATCTGGGAGAACACTATCAGGTCAAACATCGGAAGCATTTTACTATTCAATGCGCCACGTTAAACCATTCTCAGTTGGCTTGAATTGCGCATTAGGGCCGGATCTGTTGCGTCAATATGTCGCTGAAATTTCGCGCATTGCACAGTGTAACGTGTCTGCTCATCCAAATGCTGGTTTGCCGAATGAGTTCGGTGAATACGACATGGAGGCCGAAGAGCTATCAGAGCATTTAAAAGAATGGGCGGAATCAGGATTAGTCAATATTTTGGGTGGTTGCTGTGGCAGCACACCGGAACATATTCGACAACTTGCTCAAGCTGTTGCTGGAATATGTCCTCGTCAGTTACCTGACATTGAAATTAAAATGCGTCTATCGGGCTTAGAGCCCTTCGTTCATTAGGATTTTTTGTGACTACTGATTTTTCTAGTTTTATCAATGTAGGTGAAAGAACCAACGTCACCGGTTCAGCTATGTTCAAGCGCCTGATCATGGACGATGATTTCGAAGCCGCACTGGACGTTGCGCGCCATCAAGTCGCCAATGGTGCACAAATTATTGATATCAACATGGATGAAGCCATGTTGGACTCGGAAGCCGCAATGGTGCGCTTTCTTAATCTAATTGCATCTGAACCCGATATTTCGAGGGTTCCGATCATGATTGACTCATCCAAGTGGTCAATTATTGAAGCGGGTTTAAAATGCGTTCAAGGCAAAGCGATTGTTAACTCTATTAGCTTAAAAGAAGGCGAGGAACTGTTTTTAGCGCAAGCGAAAAAAATTAAACGCTATGGTGCAGCTACAGTTGTTATGGCGTTTGATGAAAGCGGTCAAGCTGATACGCAAGTACGTAAGTTCGAAATATGTAAACGTAGCTATAAACTATTAGTTGAAAAGCTCGATTTCCCGCCGGAAGACATTATCTTCGATCCGAATATCTTTGCTGTTGCGACTGGTATTGAAGAGCACAACAATTATGCGGTCGACTTCATAGAAGCGACCCGCCAAATTCGTTCTCATTTGCCGCATTGCCATGTGTCAGGTGGGTTGTCCAATATATCGTTCTCATTCCGTGGCAACAACCCTGTGCGTGAAGCTATGCATAGCGTCTTTTTGTACTATGCAATTCGTGCCGGTATGGACATGGGAATTGTCAATGCAGGTCAGCTAGAAGTTTATGATCAGATACCCGCTGAGCTCAGAGATGCAGTTGAGGATGTCATACTCAATCGTCATCCAGATGCCACCGATAAACTACTCGAATTAGCACCAAAATATCAAGGCGATGGTAAAGCTGCCGCAAAAGAAGATTTAACTTGGCGCGAATGGCCAGTCAGTAAACGCTTAGAGCACGCATTAGTTAAAGGTATTACCGACTATATAATTGATGATACTGAGGAAGCTCGACTCGCAGCTGAACGTCCCTTGCACGTCATTGAAGGTCCATTAATGGACGGTATGAATGTGGTCGGCGATTTGTTTGGCGAAGGCAAAATGTTTTTACCGCAAGTGGTCAAATCGGCGCGTGTAATGAAAAAAGCAGTGGCGCATTTACAGCCTTACATTGAAGCAGAAAAGTCTGGTGTGCGCAGCTCAAACGGTAAAATCATAATGGCAACCGTGAAAGGCGACGTACATGATATTGGTAAAAATATTGTGGGTGTTGTACTTCAATGCAATAATTTTGAAGTAATCGATTTAGGCGTCATGGTACCTGCAGCTAAAATTTTGCAAGTGGCCAAAGACGAAAATGCTGACATGATTGGGTTGTCAGGGCTTATCACTCCTTCGTTGGATGAAATGGTTCAAGTGGCCAAGGAAATGCAGCGTTTAAAGATGGATTTGCCGCTACTAATTGGCGGTGCAACGACGTCAAAAGCGCATACCGCAGTTAAAATAGAGCAAAATTATGACTATCCGGTTATTTATGTTCCTAATGCGAGTCGTGCTGTTGGTGTCTGTCAGAAACTAATTTCACTCGAACATCGCGATACTTATGCTAAAGAAATTTCGGCGGAATATGAAAAGGTGCGTATCGCGCATGCGAAAAAGACACCGCGCACCAAAGCGATTAATTTTAGCGATGCAAAAACTAATAAATTCAGCTGTGACTGGGCAAATTATGAGCCTGTTAAACCTGCATTTCTTGGTACTAAAACCGTTGAGGTAGATTTAAGAACGCTAAGAAAGTATATCGATTGGACTCCCTTTTTCTTAACGTGGTCGCTCGCTGGCAAGTACCCACGCATTTTGAATGATGAGGTCGTTGGGGATGAGGCAAAGAGTGTATTCAAAGACGCAAACGACATGCTTGACAGTTTATGTGCCAATAAAAAGCTCAAAGCGAAAGGCAGAGTGGGTATATTTCCTGCTAATTCTCAAGGTGAAGATGTCTTGGTCTTTAGCCCGGACGCGCGCAAAAAAGACGATGGCACGGATGTTCAGAATCTAACCGGGTCTCATATAGGCGTTGCACATCATTTGCGTCAACAAACACATAAGCCCAAAGGACCAAATTACTGTTTAAGTGATTTTGTTATGCCTTTGTCACAACATCGAACTGATTATATGGGGGCTTTTGCTGTTACCGCTGGTATCGGGGAAGATGAACTCGCTAAGGCCTATGAAGCTGATGGTGACGACTACAACTCTATCATGAGTAAAGCCATTGCAGATAGACTTGCAGAAGCCTTTGCCGAATATTTGCATGAACAAGTGCGCAAAGAATTATGGGGTTACGGCAAAGATGAGCAGCTAGATAACGAAGCGCTTATTGGTGAAAAATATCAAGGTATTCGTCCTGCACCGGGCTACTCGGCTTGTCCTGAACATACCGAAAAGCAGTTGATTTGGGACTTGTTGGATGTTGAAGCAAGTATTGGTATGCAGTTAACTTCTAGTTACGCTATGTGGCCTGGGGCATCAGTTTCGGGTTGGTATTTTGCGCACCCAGAGGCACGCTATTTTGCCGTAGCAAAAATTCAACAGGATCAGCTTAAAGACTATGCTGTGCGCAAAGATTGGTCAATTGCGGAAGCTGAAAAGTGGTTAACACCTAATCTGAATAATTAAGCTTTATTAGTTTATGTTAGGTTTAGTTATGCATTAGTGCCTTGTGTTGCAAGGCATTGCATAAAAATCGTTTTTTAATGTCCTTTTGATATCATAAGTGATGACCGAATTAGCTATGATATATTGATTCAAAGCACTAATGTAGGGCGCTTTTTTATTTTTAACTAGGATAAATAATGGAACAAAAACCGTTTAGCCAAGCGTGCGAAAATAATAAGAAGCCGATTTTACAACAGCTAAAAAAAGCATTTTCTACAGTTCATAATGTGCTTGAGATCGGCTCTGGGACAGGTCAACATGCTGCATATTTTGCGCGCAAGTTACCTCACGTGCAATGGCACTGTTCCGATGTTGAAGAATACCATGATGGCATTAACCAGTGGATTGATGAATTTCCAAGCAAAAATCTTTATCGTCCATTCGTTTTAAAGCTAGCTCGGGATGAGTGGGTTAGTTCCTCGGCAATTTCACATCAGCCATTTGATGGAATATATACGGCCAATACTGCTCATATAATGCTTGAGCACGAAATCCAATCACTTATGCAGTCGGTTGCTGCTCATTTACCTAAGAGAGGCGTATTTTGCCAATATGGGCCTTTTATCGTCGATGGTAAATTTACCAGTAAAAGCAATCAGGAGTTTCATGAAAAGTTACTGTTAAGTGGCCGTGGAGGTTATCGCGATATCGATCAACTGGCTGCTTGGGCTCCGCAACTTGCATTGAGCGCAAAAGTTGATATGCCTACAAATAACATGATGTTGGTATGGCAAGCTAAATAGCCTTTATCAGGCGTGAGAATAGTTTAATAAAAAAGCCCCAAATTATATTGGGGCTTTTTGCTTTCAGATTGTCAAACTACCAAATACGTACTCGATCCTCTGGTGCAAGATACAGCGCGTCACCTGGTTGTACGTCAAACGCGGTATACCAAGCATCATGATTACGCGGTGCTTGGGCTCTGTATCGACCAGGCGCATGCGTACCTGCACGAAGTTGATTGAGCATGCTTTGTTCAGTGCGTTTTTCGCGCCAAACTTGTGCCCAAGCTAAAAAGAAACGTTGGTCTCCCGTTAACCCTTCAATAATGGGCGCTTCTTTGCCTTTCAACGACAACTGATAAGCGTGGTAAGCCATAGAAAGGCCACCTACATCACCAATGTTCTCTCCCAAACTGTTTCGCCCATTCACAAAGTTACCTTCGATAGGTTCATATTCACTGTATTGAGCGGCAAGTTTGTCGGTTTTAACATCAAATGCAGCGCGATCTTCTGCAGTCCACCAGTTACGTTGAATACCATTGGCATCAGATTTTGAACCTTGGTCATCAAAGCCATGTCCCATTTCATGCCCAATAACAGCGCCTATTGCGCCGTAGTTAACCGCGTCATCAGCATTTGGATCGAAGAAAGGGGCTTCTAAAATAGCGGCAGGAAATACAATTTCATTAAACGAACTATTGTAATAGGCATTAACTCGCTGTGGTGCCATACCCCAGCGTTCTCTATCTGTTTTTATTAGTTCACGTTCAACACTTTGAGATTGGAAAAATTGGCGTAAGTTTTGTACATTCCCGATGAGATCATCAGTACCAATGGAAACGCCTTCAAATGACTGCCATTCATCTGGGTAGCCAATTTTTGGCCGAAAAGCCATTAGCTTCTCTTTGGCATTCACTTTTGTTTCACTACCCATCCAATCAAGATTGTCGATACGCTCGCCGAGCGCTTTGCGCAAGTTCTCAACTAAGCTTGCCATTTGTTCTTTTGAGCTTTCTGGAAAATATTTTTCTACATAAACTTGACCAATAGCAAAACCCAATGACTGTGTTCCGGACATTTCAGAAATAGCTCTTTTCCAGCGAGGTCTAGGTTCTTTTTGTCCATTTAACATTGTTCCATAAAACGCAAAATTGTTCAGGTAGACTTCGTCGGACAGCATGTCAGAGTTATTGCTAATGGTATGGTAACGCAGGTAATCTTTCCAAACTGAGAGTGGCTGACTATTAACTAGTTTGATCATTTCCTTTACTGGTTCTGGTTGGGTAATGTTCAAATTTGGAATTTGATAACCAGAAGATGCAAAATAGGTATCCCAGTCAAAGCCGGCATAGTCTTTTAGCAAATCGGCTCGAGCAATTTGGTTGAGTGATAGGTCACGATTTCTGCGCTTTTCGCGAGGCCACTGTGCTTCTGCAATTTTTGTTTCCAAAGCAATAATTTGATCAGCTTTGTTTGCTGCATCTTCAACGCCGATAAAAGAAAGGGTCTTGGTGATGTTTTCTTTATAGGCGGCTAGAATGTCATTGAAACGTTCGGAATCTGTCAAATAGTAACTACGGTCAGGCAGACCAAGACCGCTAGCCCCTACAGACATTTGATATGCATCTGGATCTAACCTGTTAAAGCCAAGTCCAGCATTTATTGGGCTTGTCACCCCCGAGATCCATGCGTTACCAAAAACTGATGTTAAATCGATAACAGAGTCAATATCATCGATTTGATCCAATACTGGTTGGATTGGCTTCAAACCTTTAGCATTTATGCTATCAATATCCATAAATGCATTGTAGAAGTTAGCAATGAGTTGCTCTTCAAACGACAAGTCTTTTGCCTTGCTAATATCATCAATAATTTGTTTAACGCGATCTTCACTGCGATCCGCTAATAAAGAAAAAGCACCATAACGTGTTTTATCCGAAGGCATCTCAAAATTGTCATACCAAGTACCACTTGCATACATGAAAAAATCGTCACCGGGCTTAATCTCTAAATTACGCGCCGCTAACTCAACACCAAAGACACCTAATTCCGGTTTAGTGTTTAATTGCTCTAGTTTGTTTTGAACATCTTGCGCTTTTTGGGTCGCAGTAACGCCGTCTGTTTTTGTTGAATCACAAGCACCAAGCAGTAAACTGCTGAGTATAGCTATTGATAAAATTGATCTTTTCATTGTTTACCTTTAGTCGTTTATTTTGGTCTTATTGTAAGTTTAAACTATTTTGTCAAATTGCTGTTTACCAGACAAATTAACGTATGACTGATTTTGTGCCAACATATTAATGGCGTCGACCGCTTAAGTCCGTAATTAAATCGTTACTTTTTGTTTCATCAGTCAATATTAATATTTAGAATATTCGTTCATTTTTTAATTGGTCACAGCAATGTAAGCAAGCCTATATTTAGGCTTGCTTGAAGGGCAGCACTTTTTCACCCTGCTGTTTATATTGCTCGATACCTATTTTTTCGCGTTGCAAAAAATCACGTACGGCAGCTTGAAAATCAGGGTGTTGCAAATAATGGTTTGAATAGCAAAAAGTGGGTTCAAAGCCCCTCAGTATTTTATGTTCGCCTTGCGTGCCCGGGTTGAATTGGCGCAACTGTTTTTCTATCGCGAACTCTATTCCCTGATAATAGCAACATTCAAAATGTAGGCCTGATACTTCTTGTAAAGCGCCCCAATAGCGTCCGAATAGTTGCTGGTCATTATAGAAAAAGAGGGCTGCAGCAATACATTGTTCTGCATGATAAGCCATAACAATCATAATATTACTTTGCATATTGTTTTGCAGATAATCAAAAAAATCGCTGGTTAAATAGCCGTTGTGTCCACTTCGTTTTAAATAGGTTTGTTGATAACACAAATAAAAATCGTCTAACACTTGCTGAGTTAACATGTCTCCAGTTAATCTTTTGATAATTACCGTGTCTGTCTCTGATATGCGCAGCGCTGAGGTTCGTTCTTTGCGAATAGATCGACGCTTTCGCGATGTCATTTGCTGCATGAAGTCATCAAAATTATTATACCCTCTGTTGTGCCAGACAAATTGCACACTAAGGCGTTGTAATAGCTTGTCTTGCGCTAGCTGATTACTTTGGTAGTCAGGCAAAAATAAATAATGAAAAGATGAGGCGCGCGCTTCTTTCAACATGTTGTCTGTGCTTGCAATAATAAACGCAGTTATATCTGCAAATGAATAATCACACTTATTATTAACAAGTAGGCGGCTGCCTGTTACCGGTGTAAATGGAATGCAGGCAACTAGCTTCGGATAATAAGGGATCTGATGATGCTGATATGCGTTAGCCCAAGCGTGATCAAAAATATATTCACCGTAGGAATGGGTCTTTAAGTAGCAGGGAATAAAGCCAATGAGTTTTTTGATTGGACCGCTGGTTGCAACTGAATTCGGTATGACTTCAATTGTATCTTTTCCGGCTTCGGTTCCGTCCGGTAAGACCCTAATCGCATCCAGTCCGGCTTCAATCACATCTTGTTTTTCGACGTCGCCTTCGATACCATTTTGTTCCGGGTGGTCGTAAATACCAATATGGTAGCTGTGCCAGCCGGTTTCTCCATTCACACATTCAGCCACTTCTAGTCCTTTGAGGAAAACATAGCTTAAAAAAGGCGTTGAATATTCGGTATCATGATCGGATAGTTGTTGCCATTGTTCTTGAGTTATATCATCTACACTGAGAATGGGTTGCCAGCTTAACGCCATATTATAAATTTACTTATTAGGAAGTATGTTAGTCACTATGTCAGATAACGATGCAAAGATCATTAGACACAAATTAACTCGACTATTGTCTCGTCGAGAGCATAGTCAAACAGAGCTGCGTAAAAAGCTAGCGGATTTGGAGTTAGATAGAGACTTAGTTGAGGACACGATTGCGCAGTTTGCCAAAAAAGATATTCAAAGTGATGTTCGGTATGCCGAAGCTGTTGTTCGAGGGGCTTATCGAAAGGGTAAGGGGCCTGTATTTATTGAACGCACATTACACAATCATGATATTGATTTTCAGCTGGTGAGAGCACTTACAAAAGATGATAGTTTTGATTGGTTTGAGTCTTCTAAAGCAGTCAGAGTGAAACGATTTGGGGATGAGTTACCTGATGATTGGACTTATAAACAAAAGCAAATGCGCTTTTTGCAATACCGTGGTTTTACTCAAGAGCAGATTAAATACGCATTTGAGTGAAACTTTAGGCAAATAGGGCGCTTAAGAGGCTTAACAAACTCCTCACTAACATGATATCTTCTACCTATATAAAAACAGCAACTTATATTTTGGTTTTCAATACACGTCGAGATACCAACTTTGGACATTATTTGTATATAGCTAATTATTTATAATTAACCGTTATTGGGAATCGTAACAATTATACAAATGCATAAAATGAATGCTTGAAGACACGTGAAATCAATATAAAAACTGTTTCAACATTTTTCCCACATTGAACGATTTAGGAACATTAATGGTACGCTCTACAGCCGATTTACGACGCACTTTCTTTGAATACTTTCAACAACATCAACATCATCTCGTCTCAAGTTCATCGCTTGTTCCGCATGATGACCCCACGTTGCTGTTTACAAATGCCGGAATGAATCAGTTTAAAGACGTTTTCTTAGGTGCCGAACAACGTAACTATACCCGTGCAGTTTCATCGCAACGATGCGTTCGCGCTGGCGGTAAACATAATGATTTAGAAAACGTTGGCTACACCGCTAGGCATCATACGTTTTTTGAAATGTTAGGGAATTTTAGTTTCGGTGACTATTTTAAAGAAGATGCGATTAAATTTGCATGGCATTTCTTAACGGGTGAACTGGGCCTAGACAAAGACAAGTTGCTAGTAACGATCTATCACGAAGATGATGAAGCCTTTGATATTTGGGAACAAAAAATAGGTATTCCTGCTGAGCGTATTATTAGAATTGCGACGTCTGACAATTTTTGGTCAATGGGCGATACCGGGCCTTGTGGCCCTTGTTCTGAAATTTTTTATGATCATGGCGAGGATATTTGGGGCGGACCTCCAGGCTCACCTGAAGAAGATGGTGACCGTTTTATTGAAATTTGGAACTTAGTTTTTATGCAGTTCAATCGTCAGCAAAATGGCGATATGTTGCCATTGCCCAAACCTTCGATCGACACTGGAATGGGATTAGAACGAATTTCGGCCATACTTCAAGGTGTGCATAGCAACTATGAAATTGATTTATTTCAAAGCTTAATAGCAGCAGCCGCAGAAATTGTTGGTACACAAGATTTAGAAAATAAATCATTGCGCGTTATCGCCGACCACATTCGTTCATGCAGTTTCTTAATTTGTGATGGTGTAATGCCCTCGAATGAAGGTCGTGGCTATGTGCTTCGTCGTATTATTCGTCGTGCTGTTCGTCACGGCTACAAGATGGGCGCGGATGATATTTTCTTTTACAAGTTAGTTAAAACGCTAGTAGCGCAAATGGGAGATGCTTACCCTGAACTTAAACAGCAGCAAGCCGTTGTTGAAAAAGTACTAAGAGTAGAAGAAGAACAGTTCTCAAAAACCCTAGAACGCGGTATGGCTATATTAAATGACGCACTGGCTGAATTGTCAGGTAAGCAAGTCCCTGGCGAACTCGTATTTAAATTATACGACACCTATGGTTTTCCTGCCGATTTAACCAATGATGTTGCGCGTGAACAAGGCTTGACCATCGACGAGGCCGGATTTGAAGCGGCCATGGCACAACAAAAATCACAATCACAGTCGGCGAGTAAATTCGGTGCAGACTATGCGAATGTATTGAGTGTCGAACATAAAACTGAATTTACCGGCTACAGCGAAGTCAGCGGTTCATCTGTTGTTCTGGATATAATCGTTGATAATGCTACCGTCGCCGAGGCGAGCAACGACGCATTAATATTACTAAAAGCAACCCCTTTTTATGCAGAATCGGGCGGTCAGGTAGGCGATACAGGTTTAATTTCATCGAGTACCGGTAAAGCGCAAGTTGTTGATACGGTTAAATTGGGTCAAGCCTTTGCGCACAAAGTAAAAATTGAAGGTGTCATTAAAGTCGGTGACAAAGTCGAGCTTGTTGTAGACCGAGCACGACGCGATCGCATTAAAGCGAATCACAGCGCTACGCATTTATTGCACGCGGCCTTGCGTCAACTATTGGGCGACCATGTTGCGCAGAAGGGATCTTTAGTCGATGCAGAGAAACTACGTTTCGATTTTTCGCATTTTGAATCTATTTCTGCCCAACAGCTGACTCAAATTGAAAACCTAGTAAATACTGAAATTCGTTTGAACAATGCATTAAGCACTCGATTAATGGAACTCGATGAAGCAAAGGCGTCAGGTGCAATGGCGCTGTTTGGCGAAAAATATGATGAAAAAGTCCGCGTAGTAAAAATGGGTGCATTTTCGACAGAGCTTTGCGGTGGCACTCATGTCTCCCGAACCGGCGATATTGGCTTATTAAAAATAACATCTGAAGGTGGTATTGCATCAGGTGTTCGTCGCATCGAAGCAACAACTGGACAAACGGCACAAGATTTCTTTAATGATGAATCTGACAAACTTCATGCTATTGCTAGTTTGCTAAAATCCGATAAAACGTCCGTTGTCGAAAAAGTGTCATCTGCTTTACAGCAAGTTAAGCAACTTGAAAAAGAGCTTAATCAACTCAAACAGTCAATGGCTGGTCAGAAAAGTAAGGACATCATGTCTAATGTGATTGACGTGCAAGGCGTCAAGCTCCTAGTAGCCAATATGCAAGGTGTTGAAGCCACATCTCTGCGAGGAGTAATGGATGACCTTAAAAATCAACTCCAATCCGGTGTTATTGCCTTGGGCTTAGCCAGTGACGGTAAAGTTAATTTAATTGCAGGCGTAACCAAAGATCTTGTCGGGAAATTCAAAGCAGGAGACCTAGTAAATCACATGGCGAGTCAAGTTGGTGGAAAAGGTGGTGGTAGACCTGATATGGCGCAAGCCGGAGGGACCCAACCAGAAAATCTTGACCAAGCTCTGGCGTCAGTGAAAAGTTGGCTTGAGAAGAACGTTTAATGTGTTCAGAGAAATTTTACGAGATAAAAGAATAGGATATGTCAAAATAATTGATAATTTGTTCGATGAACAACCAGAAAGTGTGGTTTTTTCTTGGATAAAACTAAATAATTGAAGTATATTTGAAGTAGTTGATAGTTAATATCGTACGTACATGATATCGGATCTCAGATTCAGAACTATTTACCGGATCTAAACTAAAAGGAGCTACAACATGCTTATCTTGACTAGACGCGTAGGGGAAACTTTAATGGTAGGTGACAATGTTACTGTGACTGTTTTAGGCGTTAAAGGAAATCAAGTGCGAATTGGTGTTAATGCACCGAAGGAAGTATCAGTTCATAGGGAAGAGATTTATATGAGAATACAGGCAGAAAAGGGTAACGAAGCTGCTGTTGAAGACGAAGGTTAATTTTCGTATTTTCATACAAGCCATCAAATTAATGGCGAAAGAAAACTCAGGTCATTCTGAGTTTTTTGCTTTTCTAGGTTGAAAATAGGGCGTGTTGGTTAAAAAACTAACAAACGATCAAAAGGGGAGAAGAAGTTGCTAAAAAAGCATTGACTTATATTACTTAGATAGTAAACTCCTGCCCCACATTTAGGAGAGGTGGCCGAGTGGCTGAAGGCGCTCCCCTGCTAAGGGAGTATAGGGTTTGTAGCCCTATCGAGGGTTCGAATCCCTCCTTCTCCGCCATTTTATAATGGTTTAAATGTGATGTTATTAAGGTTAAAATTAAACACTTAATCGAAGTAGCTGATAGTTAGTAACAGAAATATTATGCGCATGTAGCTCAGCTGGATAGAGTACCTGGCTACGAACCAGGCGGTCGGAGGTTCGAATCCTTCCATGCGCACCACACATTGTAAGAAGAAAGTTTTGCGCATGTAGCTCAGCTGGATAGAGTACCTGGCTACGAACCAGGCGGTCGGAGGTTCGAATCCTTCCATGCGCACCATATCAGAGCCCTTAGGGGCTTAAAAAAGCCTTAGTTGTTACTAGGGCTTTTTTTTGCTTTCAAATAAGTAAATTTAGGCGGTCGTTTGCTCCTTTGTATTAGAGAGGTGGCTGTTCGTCATCCCGACCCCTCACGGAATGTGTTATGTACTATAAACATTTTCCAACATTAACAGCTAGCTTATCTATATGATTCATATATCGGGCGTTGTTAGCAATAAGTGTGTGCGAATGTTATAAATCCGAAAATAATGAATAAAAATTGATAAATTAACAGTGTTAGTGCATAAAGTTATTATTTTTATGCATTTTTGTCCGGTAGGCCATTGTAATTTTTCGCACCTCGTGATACTTATCCACCCCAGATTTTTTGAAGTACTTTTTTAAGGTGACATTATGTCAATACAAATGACCGACCAGTTAATTGAAGCTGGCGTTTTACTCGGCGTTGGTATGTCAGTTGTCTTTGCCTTTTTGATACTTCTGATCGGTGGTATACATGCCATTGCTTGGTTTTGCCGTAAATTCCCATCAGATGTAGTAACTCCTCAGGCTTCACAAAATCGGGTCGTACAAAACAATAATAGAAAATCACCTACGTCAGTGAGCCCTCAAGTCGCAGCAGCTATAACAGCGGCCGTGCATACACACAGACATACAACTTTAAAATCATAGGGAACACATTATGTCGAATCCATTAAAGATCACCGAACTGGTCTTGCGTGATGCGCATCAGTCTTTACTCGCAACTCGCATGCGTCTGGAAGATATGCTCCCAATAGCAGCTAAATTAGATGATGTAGGGTATTGGTCAGTTGAGTCTTGGGGCGGAGCTACTTTTGACTCCTGTATTCGCTATTTGGGTGAAGACCCTTGGGAGCGCATCAGAGCAATCAAGGCTGCAATGCCCAAAACTAAACAACAAATGTTATTACGCGGTCAGAATTTACTGGGTTACCGTCACTACGCTGACGATGTTGTTGAAAAGTTCGTTGAACGAGCTCACGCCAATGGCGTCGACGTGTTCCGTATTTTCGACGCAATGAACGATGTTCGAAACCTTGAAACAGCGGTTAAGTCGGCAATTAAAGTGGGTGCACATGCACAAGGCACGATTTCTTATACTGTGAGTCCTGTGCATAATTTAGCTTTGTGGCTAGACATGGCAAAACGCCTAGAAGACATGGGTGTGCACTCGATTTGTATTAAAGATATGGCGGGTTTACTCAAGCCCTATGATTGTGAAGCACTTATTACCGGATTAAAAGAAACGGTTAATGTACCCATTGCCATGCAATGTCACGCGACCACAGGTTTGAGCACAGCAACGTACCAAAAGGCAGTCGACGCTGGTATCGATATGCTGGATACCGCAGTGTCGTCAATGAGCATGACTTATGGTCACACTGCAACGGAAACCATGGTGTCTATTGTTGAAGGTACCGCTCGCGACACAGGCCTCGATATTGAAAAACTGGCTGAGATTGCAGCTTACTTCCGCGAAGTACGTAAGAAATATGCACAATTTGAAGGCTCTTTGAAAGGCGTAGATGCAAGAATACTCATCGCACAAGTACCAGGTGGCATGTTAACCAACATGGAAAGCCAATTGAGAGAGCAGGGCGCAGAAGACAAATTCGATGAAGTGTTACTCGAAATACCGAGAGTGCGTGAAGACCTTGGTTTTATCCCGTTAGTCACACCCACATCACAAATAGTAGGTACTCAAGCGGTATTGAATGTATTAACCGGGGAACGTTATAAAAGTATCACCAAGGAAACTGCTGGTGTGCTTAAAGGCGAATATGGTGCCACTGCAGCTCCAGTTAACAAAGAACTACAGACACGGGTACTTGAAGGTGCACAAGCGATTACTTGCCGTCCTGCGGATGTAATTGCTCCGGAACTAGTTAAGTTAGAAGAAGAGCTTGATGTGCTGATTGAGCAAAAATCATTGCGTATTGCGAAAGATAAAGTCGATGATGTTCTAACGTACGCGTTATTTCCGCAGGTTGGCTTGAAGTTTATCGAAAATCGAGACAATCCAAGTGCATTTGAACCTGCTCCAACAGGGGAAATAGCCGTTGTTGATGCAACGAGTGCTGAACCATTAGCTGGAGACGCTGCAGCCTACAAAGTGCGTGTTGAAGGTCAGGTTTATCATGTTGAAGTTGCTGACAATGGTGAAGTAAGCCGAATATCAGCTGCATCAAGCAGCCCGGCGTCCGCTCCTGCGCAAGTCGGAGAGGGAACTGACATTGCGGCACCGTTGTCAGGTAATATCTTAAAAATTGTTGTGGCACAAGGTCAACAAGTTAACGAAGGCGACGTCATTGTTATTCTGGAAGCTATGAAAATGGAAACAGAAGTGCGAAGTGCGTTATCTGGTGTTGTTCGCCAGGTGATAGCCAAAGAAGGCGACGGCGTTCAGGCCGGTCAAACAATGATGGTTATCGGGTAGGCTCATGGAAAAATTATTAATGCTTTGGGAAAGTACGTCAATCCCGCATTTTGAACCTGGTCAAATAGTGATGATGCTCGTTGGTTTTGGTTTGCTCTATTTAGCCATTGTACGCAAGTTTGAGCCACTTCTATTAATACCTATAGGATTCGGTGCGTTACTCACCAACATCCCATTAGCGGGCTTTAGTGAAGCTGGTGGCTTGTTACATTATATCTATTACATTGGCGTTGATACTGGGGTGTTTCCATTGCTCATTTTTATGGGTGTTGGCGCCATGACCGATTTCAGCGCACTGATTGCTAATCCGCGTATGTTATTACTTGGGGCCGCGGCTCAATTCGGTATATTTGCAACTTTGTTTGGCGCGATCCTGTTAAATGGTTTGCCTTGGTTTGACTTTACTATGCAGGATGCATCCGCAATCGCCATTATTGGTGGTGCTGACGGGCCGACTGCTATATTTCTGGCGTCTAAGTTAGCGCCTGAGCTATTGGGGGCTATTGCAGTAGCTGCTTACTCTTATATGGCATTGGTTCCGATTATTCAACCGCCCATTATGAGAGCCTTAACAACGCCTGAAGAACGCAAGTTGCCTATGGCGCAACTCAGAGTCGTGTCAAAGAAAGAAAAAATTCTATTCCCTTTAGCTGTATTGCTCTTAACATTAATATTCCTGCCTGCAGCAACTCCGCTAGTCGGCATGTTCTGCTTTGGTAACTTGCTTAAAGAATGTGGTGTAGTTGATCGCCTAAGCTACACTGCTCAAAACGAACTGATCAATATAGTGACCATATTCCTCGGGTTGGGTGTTGGCTCAAAACTCAGTGCCGACAATTTTTTGACGGCTGAAACGCTGGGTATTTTAGCATTGGGTGCGGTGGCATTCTCTATAGGTACCGCAACAGGCGTATTGATGGCTAAATTGATGAATAAGTTTAGCAAAGATAATATCAATCCACTCATCGGTGCTGCGGGTGTTTCTGCCGTTCCAATGGCGGCGCGCGTGGTCAATAAAGTAGGGCTTGAAGCCAATCCACATAACTTCCTGCTAATGCATGCCATGGGGCCGAATGTTGCCGGCGTGCTCGGGTCTGCGGTTGCCGCGGGGATATTGTTGGCGTTGGTTGGTTAGAGTAGTTTATTGTTTAATAGACTAATCTTGATCATGGAATAGTTTTTGCATTGCTCTCGGTTAATTCATGCGTGATAAAGAATAACTGAGGACCTAGTGTTTGAATCGCTTTGCAACAATCTTATTTTTACTAAGTCTGTCGTACGTCAGTTACGGACAAGGCATTGCCGAACGTGGAAATCTTGTAGCAGATAACATAGTCGAGTCTCGTTTTGACGAGGGCGAAGAACTTATCATGACTGTACAGATTGATAAGTTCGTATTTGGTGAATTGTTTGCGATAAAAAAAGATGATTCAGTTCACGTCGAATTCGAGGGGCTGCTGGCTGCGCTGGACTTTCCAATCTATTACGATGAAGAATTTGGACGATATAACGGCTGGTTCATCAAACCAGCCAATACCTTTTCCTTATCTTATTCTCACTCAGCGAATTCACCAGTAATCTATGACCCAGACGCTGCTGAACAGTTACTCTCTCTAAAAGATTTCACAATATTAGATGGTTCGTTATTTATTTCATTAAAACGTTTAAATGACTGGTTTGGCCTCGGTGCAACTGCAGACTTTCGAGATTTGATGCTTTACTTGACTCCTAAACAACCATTGCCTTTCCAACAGAAACTAGATCGTAAAAAGCAAAGAATTCGCAATGGTAGAACCAATGAAGTTCAATATACCAGGTTAAGTAGGGGTTTTGGCTTACTGTCTCCACAAGCGATCGATCTGCAGGTCAATTCCTTGTATTCGAATGACCGTGAAGAGCTTAATGGCAGTTACAGTTTATTAGGTAGTCGCGATGTTGCATTGTTTAATGCAAAGTTTTTTTTGAATGGAAACAGTAATAATTGGCTGAATACGGGCCGACTTCAATTGAGCAAAAGCGATGAGGAAAATTCACTTTTTGGTATTAATAATCTCGCTAACTTTAAAGTTGGTGACATCACTCCGGTCCGACAAACAAATGGAGCCACGCTAGCGCAGTCCAGAGGGATCCTGGTAGATAACCTTGCAAGCTCTAATGATATCAATTTAGATGCAACCTCTGTGTCTGGCGAAATCCAAAGTGGTTGGGATGTCGAACTATATCGAAATGGTGTCCTGTTAGGTCAACAATTTGAGGTACAAACGGGCCGCTTTGAGTTTAACGATATTCCACTTTATGCAGGTTTGAATCAGCTAAGAGTAGTCCTGTATGGTCCGCAAGGGCAAATGGTTGAGCGTATTGAACAGCGGCTGTTAGATCGAGATGCCGTTTCTACTGCCCGTCTAAAATACCAAGTATCCCTATCTCAAAATAATAAATCTTTATTTGGACTTGAAGATAGCAACTCAATTAACAATGAAGACTTTAGCTATAACTTATCGGGCAATGTTCAATATAATATATTTGGCAATACAGCCCTAAATGCAGGGCTTAGTTCACAGTTCGGTGGTGACAATGCCTTAACGTTAGCAACGATTTCAACTAATACAGCAGTCGCCAATAGACTTATATTGGGCACTAATTTTCAAGCCGACGATCAAGAAAATTATCAGGCCAGAATTAGCGCCAGAGGGGCCTTGTGGAAACAGAATCTATCTTTCGCTCTGACATATGGGTCTTTACAAGCAATTGATGAGAACGAGAAAAGACAAAAAATTGTATCTGAGATAGATATGAGCGGTCAGTTTTCAGTAGGTGAGGGTGTATCCTTATCTTATCGAAATGATTTAACTCTCAGTTCTTTTGAAGAGGGAAATCGTTATGAATTCAGAAACTCACTCGGTTTATCTTCTAGATTTATTGATGTTTTTAATAACATTACCTATATAAACCCAACTTCAGGCGAAGAATTAAGGTTTGGTAGTCTTTCCTTTCAAAAACCCATAGGGCCAGTCCTAACGAGATTAAATGCGGCCTATTCTTTTGAAGAAAACCTTGATTTCAATGATATCCGCTTTGATGTAAGTTGGTTTCCTTTTGAAAATATATCCAGTAAATTCACTTACAATCGAAATATTCAAAATAAAACAGATGCCTATGGACTACAGACAACCTGGAAACACAGAGCATTTAGCATAACTGGCGTGCTCAAGCATTCAGATGCATTGGGCTTTAGCGCAGGTGTAAACGCGCAATTAAGTCTCGGTGGCGCGCCAATTCAATACAATAGCGTATTTAACAGCATCAACCCAGTTGTCACAAAATCGTCCTTATTAGTGAGGGTATTCATTGATAAAAACGTCAATGGGTACTACGAACTTGGTGAACGACTTCTTCCTGACGTAAAAGTACTTTCCGTACAATCAAGGAGGAATGCCCTAACCAATGCCCAAGGGATAGCTTCTTTGACCAATTTGCCAGACGGTCGCTTGACCGACATTACGCTTGATTTTACTACGGTCGATGACCCTTTTTTAGTGCCATTGATTGAGGGCGTAGCGATTAAGACTAGAGCCGGGTATGTTGATAACTTGGACTTTCCTTTAGCGATTGGAAATGAAATAGAAGGCGTCGTTTATACAATTAACGATAAAGATGTGCAAACCCCGTTGAGTCGAACTTCCCTAGAATTACTCGATTCAAATGGTGTAGTAAAGTATCAAGTGGAAACTGAATTCGACGGCTACTACCTAATAATGGGAGTCACGGCCGGTACTTATGTCCTAAGAGTGAAATCGTCGTATCTCGATAAAATGAGGCTTAAAACACCTTCACCGCTCAGTATAAAGATATCGAATGATACAGGATTGATCTCTGGAACCGATATTTATGTGGAGCAAAAAGAGTTTGCTCAGGGGTACGTCCCTGCAATTGCTAGCTTTTCGAGTGAAAAAATGGCAAATCTGTTCTGGAGTAAGGCGAAACACCAATCTTTCATTGCCGTATTCAAAAAAAGTGCATTCACTGTTGAGAAAAATCAAAAAACGCTGATTGGTTTAGGCTTATTCGAAAGTTTAGATATTGCTCAGCAAGTGTGTGAATCGATCCAGCAAAAATATGATGATTGTCAAGTTATCCCGCATGCTATAGAAATTAACCACCTCCCTTCTAAAACTGTTGCAGACAACAGGAAACGCGGATAAGAATCAATTCAACTAAGCCTTTACCAATGTATGGTCTTACTTGGTCTACTTATTGCTTAATAAAAATAACAGCAATGATGCTTATAATTTTCGCCAAGTTTTTGACATGGGTTTTATACAATGAAAAAACCATTACTGATTTTTGCAGTGGCTGCCCAGCTTACTTTTACTAGTGCCTGCAACACTATTCCAAACTTATCTTCTTCGTCTAGTCTTAAAAAACAGGATGAACAAACTGACTATGAGCAAATGCTTGAAATAAAGGCGTTTACGGAAGAATGGAAAGTAATGAAGCCTGCCTTAGTCAATTTAGTTGCGCTCGAATCGGACCTACAATATTTACTTAACAATATCGACCAAAATGATGAAAAACTCATGAACACAACTCAACTACAGTCATCTTTAGAGACCGAGGAACAGGTGGCTGCCTATGAAACAATGAGTTTCGCAGAGAGAGAAGATATAACAAGTGATTTTGCAGATAAGCCAGAAGAGTTAGAAGACTTAAGCACAGTATCATTGTTTGCAGATGCGGCATTATTAGATAAGCTTAAAGCTTCCGTTGATGAGATTACAACAAATCTCCCGCCTGAAAGTATCGGAGAACCGACAGCGGTTTCAGGGGCAGAAACATTCACAGCAATGCCAACTATTATTCATACGAATCCAAGTAAAGGTGTTGAAATCGCTGCTATCACTCCAGTAGCAGAATATCTTCTCGAAAAACAAATGAAACTTGAAACGAGACCTATTCCAGATATTCGCATTGTAGGCACTACAATTAATGAGAATGGTTCAAATACTATAAATGTGCAAAATCAGCACCGAGAGAGTAAGCTTGTAAATGATGCTAAATTTGATGCTGCTTTTCGACAACCGGATATAGGTGAAAAATTCATTGCACAGCAATCAACTGCCGATGATTTCTCAAACAACGGTAAGCATGTAACGAATCATAAATTCAGTGAGCCAAACCAGAACAATAAAGGTAAATTTAGTAATTCATACGCTGGTAAATTAACGAATCCTCGTAATATAGTGGGAACTGTCGATCAAGACGTGGCTATAAATGCGAATCCGCAAAATTTAAAACGTGCTAATCCATGCATGGCGAATAAAAATAGTGTTCGCGATGGCGACGGCTATGCCTTACATTTGGCATCTTACAGTTCTTTGGATAACGCCATCAAAGGTTGGGAAACTCTGTCTAACACATTCTATACTCAATTATGCGGTTTGGTCGCGCTTACAGAGCAGGTTTCCGTGAACAAAAAACGCTTCTTTAGTTTAAGAGCAGGGGGGTTCGAAACTAAGAAAATGGCTGATTACGCCTGTGCCAATTTCATTAGTAAAAATCAATATTGCCGCAGTATTCGATTTACAGGTGAGAGGCTGCTATGAGGGTACTTGCAGTATTCGTGTTATTGGTATTCCAATTGTTCGCGCATGCCGATGTTTTTCCAGTACAAGAGCTAAATTTTGGCACTATTGCAGTAATTGATAATAGTGCTTCAGAATCCTTAACGATTGATAAGTTTGGTAACACTACTGTTTCTGCACATTTACTGGTAGTTAGCCCACCGATACCTGGACGCTTCTTAATAGACAACTTAGCACCTAATACTGGCATTAGTATAAGTATGTCGCATAATGCGAGTACGATGACCCCACTTATTTCATCCCAAGAGTTTTTTACATTTTCATTGACAGATTATTCTGATTATTTAGTTGCTGATGCTAATGGAGAGGCAGAATTACTTATTGGTGGAACCATTGCAACGTCGGGGAGCGGTTCTTTAAATTTTGCACAAACTGATTACCGAATTAACTATAGAGTTACATTTTTGTATTAGAGGTTAAACATGAAGATAGTGGTAAATATAATAGCAGTAGGAATACTTCTGAGCTTTTTTACATCCGCTCAAGCGAATTTATTAGTTACGCCCAAACGGATCGTATTTGACGAAAGGGAGCGCACACAGCAAGTGGTGCTTATTAATGCAAGTAATCAAAGAAGGAGTTATCGCCTTGAATGGGTAGAGCAGAAACAAATTGATGGTGGCGCCTATCGGCTATTAAAGGAGGAAGACGCCCAAGGAAGAAAAAAAGCTAGTGATATTATGAGGTTCTCACCTCGTCAAGTAAGGCTAGGGCCAGGTGAAAGGCAGGTAGTCAAAATACTGGCTAGGCGCAAGGCAAATATGGAGCCTGGTGAATATCGTTCTCATCTCTTATTTAGTGCTCTTCCGCTTGAGACTGAAGCAAGTAACGATATGGTTGATGGGATGAGCATGAAGTTAAATGTGCTCGTTTCATATTCGATACCTGTGATGTTGAATGTAAATTATAAGTCGCCGCAAATATTTGTTTCTGATGTGCAGGTGAATGAACAGCCTGAGAAGGATAATAAATTCGCTGATGTTATTGTTACGCTTAATAAAACCGGAAACTATTCTACCTACGGAAAAGTAAAAGCGTATTTTAAAGCAGATAATCAGGATAGCTTTAAAGAGGTTGGCTTATTAAATGGGGTCAGCATTTTTGCAGAAGCCAATGTCTATATCGCTAACCTAACATGGTCAGACGCACCAGAAGCGCGTCGAGGTGAACTGAAGATACGTTATGAAGGTGATGCTGAATTTAGCGGTACGACCTTCACAGAAGAAGTGCTTTCAATTAATTTGTAGAAATTTGACAAATAGCTCTAATGTTTTTTTTCAACACGACGATAACTTTATTATGGGTTAATTTGATAACCCTGGCAGAAAAATGTTTTTCTGTTAGAGACAGAGAGGTCGCGAGTTTCATTGCGTTTCTGTGTCGTAGTTTTTGAAAAAAATCGGAGTATTCCATGTTAAAACGCAATCAATTTAAAATCGCGCTAGTTGCGACATCACTATCATTAGGCGCGTCGCAAGCTCTCGCCCAAGAAAACATAAGTTCAACAGCTACTGTTACCGTATCTAATGCGTTTACTTTAGCAGAAGTAAGCCCCATTGACTTTGGTACAGTTCGATTGAGTTACGATTATCAATCAGGAGATGCCGATACTGGCGCTATAATACAGATAAATGCTGATGGCAGTCCTGCTGTAATTACGGCGGCGGATTTTACCACAGCTACGGATGGGTCTGCATCGTTTACAGAAATCTTACCTGGTTCACCTGCTGAGTATTCAGTTACAGGTGCTGCACCATTTACGGCTGTTGGCGTAACCACGTTACCTACTGCAACTCTTGTAAACCCAGCTTCACCAGGGGCACAACTTTTACTTACTGTCACTGCGACCAACTTCGAAATTGTTGGTGGCACTAATCCAGGCGACGCATATGACCAGAGTGCTGTTTCATCAAACATGGTTACTGATGCAACGGGCGCAGTTGGTTTCCTAATGGGTGGAACTGTTACAACACTAATCACTGATGTAACTTACGGAGACGGCGCTTATACCGGCACTTACAGCGTAATAGTAGATTACTAAAATCCGCATTTAAACGTTTAAATGCGTTAGCTAGACGTCATTCAAAAGCCAGCTTAAACGCTGGCTTTTAGTTGTCCGCTTACCAGAAAATACCACTTTCAGTCGTGTCACCTCACATATTTATTAGCTTTACAGAGTAAAAGTATTAATAGCAGAGTGTAAATTAGACATTTCGTGAGAAGTTTAGATGCATTAGCCAAAAATAATACAAACACTTGATAATTAGTACCAAGTGTTTGTTCATCTATGTGGATACATGTAAAAAGTATTGGCGGAGCTGATAAGCAAACAGTCGCATATTAAAAAATTCAACGTTGCATGCCTCAGTCACGTCAAGACAGAAAGGTAGTTCAGAACGTAATATCTTTGGATTTTTTGTTATGGGTAGATGTGGTGAATAGTTCTAGTGTCTCTTCAGCAAAATGGTGTTCAAAACTGCTCAAAATGCTTATCCACCAAACTAAAATGCGAATCAATCAACTTCTTGGTAAGTTCATGCTGAGGATCATTAAAAACCGCTTTGCTCGAACCGGCCTCAATTACTTTTCCTTTATCCATTATCATCACTTTGT
>JBLIKA010000007.1:0-59139 GCA_047637355.1 Glaciecola sp.
GACCTTCGTATTAATGCTGACATGCCCTTACTTATTAGTGCGATTGAAAATATCGTTCGTAATGCTATTCGTTTTTCAGTGAAAGAAGTAAGTTGTAAATTCAATCTTGTATCTAACGGTTTGGCTACAGACTGTGTTGAGATTGTGATTAATGATGACGGAGTAGGTATGTCTGCTACCGAATTAAAAACCGTGTTTGACCCATTCTTTCGCGGCAGCTATCAAGTACATGAAGTAAGCAAAGGAGTCGGACTCGGTTTATCTATTGCTAAAGCTGCAATTGAAATGCATGGCGGCAGTCTTTATGCCCGCGCGCGTGACGCTCAAGCGCGTTTTGACAAAGATGATAGTCAAGCTAGTAATGTGAAGTGTGAAAGAAGTTTTGAAGAAAAATCGCCTTTAACTGGCTTATCAGTGATAATACAGATACCTATTGCCAGCAAACCAACATAGCGATTAAATGCAGTTAACTAAAGAAACCGAATTACCCGAAAAGTTTGATACCCTTATCAAACCTTGGTTTGAAAATAGTATGATATCTGGATTTTGGAAGCTGGCCGACGGTACTTCGCTGCACTATAGATATGCTCATCACCAGGAAGCAATATCAATAATCGTTATCTCTTCGGGTCGCGCTGAATGCGCAGTCAAATACGCTGAACTCATTTACGACTTATACCAAAATGGGCATTCGGTATTTATTCATGACCACCGTGGTCAAGGACTGTCATCGAGGCTTAAAGAAAACCCTCATCTTGGTTATATCGCTGACTTTAATCAGTATGTTGCTGATTTTAAGAGTATGATCGGCGATGTTTTAGTTCCGATGCTTCACCAAAAGTACACAAAAGCCAAACAGCACAAGTCTAGCAGTGATAGCTGCATACTTGAACCAACATATCCGCCTTTGCATCTGCTCTGTCATTCGATGGGTAGCGCAATCGGAGCGCTACTCGTAAAGTCGCAACCCAATTTATTTTCCAAAGCTGTTTTTTGTTCGCCAATGTTCGGGATTACGCCTCCAGTTCCACCTTGGATCGCGACTATGTTAGTTCGATTTGGCGTTGTTTATAATAAGCTGCGAGGCAAAAAGACGAGTTATTTCTTTGGGCATACTGACTACATACCGACTGCGTTTTATAAAAACCGTTTAATGAGCAGTCAGATTAGGTATGAGATTTTTCGCAAAACCTATTCACAGCAGACGGAGTTACAATTAGGTGGTGCTACTTATGAGTGGCTTTACGCATCACTAATCGCTATGCAAGAAATACGAGAGCAAGCGAGTAAAATTAGTGTTCCTTGCCTTATTGTCTATTCTGGCGCCGATACCGTTGTAGCCAAAGAAGATATTGAGCAAGTAATTAATGATATTAAGCATTGCGAATCATTGCTAATCCCAGAGGCATTGCATGAATTGTTCTTCGAAAAAGACAAGTTTAGGGTACCAGCCTTAACTAAAATTTTAACTTATTTGTCAACGCCGTGTTGTAACTGATTTAATACTATTTAGGTTAATTTTGTTAGAACGCAAGTGAAACCTGCATTCCGTAAAAGAGACTTCTATTAGCTTCCCAGTAATCAGAATCTATTTGGCGTGCTTTCACAAATCCTTCAACACGCAGATTTCCAGCTTGAACACCGGCGCCAAAAGAAGCGTAACCATCTAAATTATTTGCGTTATATCTGTCATCATAATCAAAATAAGGAGCGTCATCGTCATGTTTGAAAGTCGCTTCAAATACATCGAAACCGCCTTCAAAATAGATGAATAAGTCACTAAAATAACCAAATCGTAAACCTAAATCTAAACCATAATACGCTTGTTCATAGCCAAACTGATCGATAACAGTAACGCTATTAACTGAAGTAATAACTTCACTTTTCAAGCTACTGTGAGGACTGCTCATAATACTGGAAATACCAACGCTTGAAATATTGTCTGTGTAGTTGAACTCTTGTTTGGCAAAAATAGTGAAGCGATCGGCAGCGGTCGCATTCATTGATGCTAATAGTAAAAGTAGTACTCTCGTCTGTTTGATCATGATGGGCGTATTAATTTGTATTATTTATGTATTGTTGAGGATAAAGCCTAGTAACTGAATAAAACCTGAATGCAATGAGCATTTACTTTATATGGCTAAGGTATTCAGCGTGTAAAAAAGGGGAAGTCAGTTATTATCATGATTGAGTGGTCGTCTACGACTCTATATTAGGCATACTAAAACCAAGTTGACGCCATGCTTCGTAACTTACAATAGCGATTGAATTGGACAGGTTTAGGCTACGAGCATTAGCTAACATCGGGATCCTAATTCGGTTATCTGGAGCAAAAGCGTTACGGATCTCGTCGGGTAACCCTGAGGTTTCTGACCCAAATAGAAGCACGTCACCTGCTTGGTAGGTGGGTTGGTCATGTGGAATTGAACCTTTGGTGGTTAATGCAAAAATTCTTCTGTCACCCATCTCTTGCAAAAATGCATCATAATCTTTATGAATAGTCACGTTAGCAAGGTCGCGGTAATCGAGTGACGCTCTTCTCAGTTGCTTTTCTTCCATACTAAAGCCCAAAGGTTCGATGAGATGCAAATGGCACCCATTGTTCGAACAAAGTCTTATAGCGTTACCCGTATTTGGGGCAATTTGCGGTTCGAATAGAGCAATATGGAACATGAATGTATACTACCTAACGTTAATATGTGAGTCTGATGACTATTCTTGGGTTTGTTCGCGGCTTAACAATGCAACAGCCGCTTCTTTGGCTGACTTGCCTTTATATAGCACTTGGTATATTTGCTCACAAATAGGCATTTCGATGCCATTGGCTCGTGAAAGCAATCTTACTTCGTCGGTGTTACGGTATCCTTCAACGACTTGGCCAATACTTTCTATTGCTGCGTCTACCGTCATTCCCTGGCCTAAGGCTAGACCAAAGCGTCGGTTCCTAGATTGGTTGTCAGTGCAAGTTAAGACTAAATCTCCAAGACCAGCCATGCCCATAAAGGTTTCTTGTTTTGCCCCGATGGCCAAACCAAGTCGGCTCATTTCAGCTAGTCCGCGTGTAATTAAAGCCGTTCGCGCGTTAGCACCAAAGCCTAAGCCATCAGCCAGACCAGCGCCTATTGCAATCACGTTCTTAACCGCTCCACCTAATTGAACACCAATTAAATCATCGTTTTTGTAAACCCGGAAACCTTTAGGGCAATGCAGTTTTTGTGAAAATGATTCACACAGTTCAGCGTCAGTTGAAGACAGCGTAATAGCAGTGGGTAGGCCCGCAACCATTTCTCTAGCAAATGTTGGACCAGAGACGACAGCAAAAGGAATATTATCACCCAAAATATCTAAGGCGACCTCTTGCAATATTCTTCCAGTACCAGGTTCGAGACCTTTAGTAGCCCAAATTAATCTATGTAGAGGATTTAAATATGGCTTGATTGCTTCCAAGCTCGCTTTGAATGCATGACTAGGAACAACAACAAGTATGTCTCTGGCGCTTTGTAGTACTTCTTTTAGATTAGATGAGACTACGAGGGCGTCAGGAAATATAGCATCTGGCAGGTATTTATCATTACTACGAGTTTTACGCATTGCAGAAACGTGTTTTTCATCACGTCCCCACAATACCGTTGGATTACCATTTCGAGCCAGCACAAACGCTAAGGCGGTGCCATAAGAACCGGCACCAATGACGGCGGTGTTTGACTCAAACCTGTTATCCATTAATGGCCTCTCAACTCTTTATGAATCGAGTTGCTGAGCCGCTGGAGCGTCAGCTGCTGCGCTCTGCTCTGCGCGTTTTTGCATGTACGCTGCAAAAATGGCATCAAAGTTTACAGGGGCTAAGTTAAGCGGCGGAAAGGTGCCACGGTTAACTAAGTTAGAAACAGCTTCACGCGCATATGGGAAAAGCATATTTGGGCAGAATGAGCCTAAAGTATGCGCTTTATTTTGATCTGGCATATCGCCAAGAGCGAAAATGCCTGCTTGCTGAACTTCGCATAAAAATGCGGTGTCTTCGCCAAGCGATGCTGTAACCGTTACAGACAAAACAACTTCGTATAAATTGCTTTCGATTTCGCTTGTGCGTGTATCGATGTCAAGCTTTACTTCTGGCTTCCATTCTTTTTGAAAAATAGCCGGACTATTAGGCGTTTCAAACGAAATGTCTCTTGTGTAGATACGTTGAACGCTAAATTGTGCGCCTTGTGATGCTTGTTCTGGTGTCGCGGGTGCTGCGGGTGTGTTGTTTTCTTCAGCCATGAATAGTTCCTATCGATATTTGTTATCGTTATGTTGTATAAAAATGAAAAAAGGCTATGAGTCCATAACCTTATAAATTGTTTGAATCAGCGGTCAATGAACATACGCTCAAATCTTGCTTGGTTGCTTAAGCTTGAAGCAGAGCGTCTAGCTTGCCAGTTGACTCTAATGCGAATAATTCATCGCAGCCACCTACATGTGTTTCGCCAATAAAAATTTGCGGAACCGTTGAGCTGCCGTTAGCACGTTCAATCATGCCGGGACGTAAGTCTGGGTTAATGTCTATTTCAAAATCAGTGAACGTAACATCTTTTTGACTTAACAACGCTTTTGCGCGTTTGCAATATGGACAATGACCTTTAGTATATAACTCTACTATTTGCATATTAATTTTTTCTCTTATTTAGAGACGGGAAGGCTGGCTGACTGCCATGCGTTCATTCCGCCCTTTAAAACGGTGACTTTTTCAAAGCCTACTTTTAGCAATTGTGCAGCTGTTTTTTTCGCTGAAACACCCATTGCGCAGACTACAATAATGGGTTTATCTTTTGCATTTTCAAGCTTTGCGAAGTCCCCGTTTTTAAGTTCTTCAGCTTTTAGTTGCCTCGAACCTAATATATGTCCAGCTTTGAATTCTTTGGCCACGCGAATATCTAATACAATCGCGTCTTCTTTATTCATCAGCAAAGTAGCATCATGCGTAGAAAGTTCTTTAATGGGTGACAATGCTGCACCAACGTAGGAATAAATGATAAGTACTACTATAGCTACCCAAGCGATTGATAAGATTGAAATCAACGTCGTACTGGTAGCAAACTCTATTATCTGGTCCATAAAAAACTCTATCGTCCTGTTACTATTTGAAGTTCGCAAAGTATATAGAAAAACAGGATAGAAACCAGCATTTATGCGGTTTCATCTGCAATTCTTTTCAATTCTAATACTCTAAGTGCAGGTATAAGAACCGTTTTAACTCGACAAAATTCTATGTTATGAAAAAATATTTATGTTTATGCGCATAAAAATGAGCATAAACAGTTTATAAGGCGGCGTTTTATTGATAACTTTACCGCTGGGTTTATTCTTTTTCATACACCAAAATTTCAAGGTTAATCATGGCACACACTAAAACACCATTAGCTCTTATCATATTAGACGGTTGGGGATATCGAGAAGAAACCACTAACAATGCTATCGCGTTAGCTAATACTCCTGTGATAGATAACTTATTTGCAAACAAGCCGAGTACGTTAATATCTGGATCAGGTCTGGATGTGGGTTTACCCGATGGACAAATGGGTAATTCAGAAGTGGGTCACGTTAACTTGGGTGCAGGGCGTGTTGTGTACCAAGATTTTACCAGAATTACTAAAGCGATCAGGGATGGCAGTTTCGAAACTAATCCGGCTATTGTGGCTGCCATTGAAAAAGCCGTTGCTGCGGATAAATCGGTGCACATTATGGGGTTATTATCACCTGGAGGCGTTCATTCGCATGAAGAACATTTGTTTGCCGCTGCAAAATTAGCCGCCGAAAAAGGCGCAAAGAAAATTTATTTACATGGGTTCACAGATGGTCGAGATACACCACCAAGAAGTGCTGGCCCGTCGATAGAAGCGGCACAAAAAATGTTTGCCGAACTAGGCGTAGGTCAAGTTGCTAGTATCGTCGGACGCTACTTTGCAATGGATCGCGATAACCGCTGGGATAGGGTGCAGCAAGCTTATGATTTAATTGTTTCAGCACAGGCTAAGTTCAATTATCTAACAGCATCTGAAGCGCTCGAAGCAGCGTACGCTCGTGATGAAAATGATGAGTTCATAAAAGCGTCTGTTATTGATGGTTATACTGGTGTTGACGACGGCGACACCATTTTATTTATGAATTTTAGATCAGACCGTGCACGAGCGATGTCGCATGCGATGGTTGATGACGATTTTAGTGGATTTGAACGCAGTAGAGTAGTCAATGCAGAGTTTATGATGTTAACCGAATATGAGTCTAATTTGCCTGTGCCATGCGCATACCCGCCAACACCTCTTGTGAATGTAATGGGTGAGTGGTTGGCTAAGAATGATAAGACCCAGCTACGCATCAGTGAAACTGAAAAATTTGCCCATGTTACGTTTTTCTATAGCGGTGGCAAAGAAGACGAATATCCTGGCGAAAAACGTATATTGATCCCTTCACCAGACGTGGCAACGTATGATTTACAGCCAGAAATGAACTCAGAAAAGCTGACTGATGAATTAGTTGCGGCAATTAAATCACAAGAATTCGATGTGATTATTTGCAACTATCCTAATGGCGATATGGTTGGTCACACCGGTAACTTAGAGGCTGCTATCAAAGCTTGTGAAGCTGTCGATCATTGCATTGGGCGCGTTGTTGAAGCATTAACAGAAGTTGGTGCAGAATGTTTGATTACAGCCGACCACGGTAATGCAGAACAAATGACCAACCCTAAAACAGGTGTATCGCATACGGCGCACACGAGTGAACCGGTTCCATTTATTTATGTCGGTCGCGACGCGACAGCTAGAAGCGGTGGTACACTCAGCGACGTTGCACCAACAATGTTGCACTTGATGGGCATGCAACAACCAGTTGAAATGACAGGTAAAACCATAATGACGTTGAAAACGAGCTAATCTGAGTCCTTGAAGGCAATCTAATGAAGTTGAGCATAAAAAAAATAGTACCTAGTATCGGCGGCTTCTGGTTAGTTGCTGGGCTTTTTTTGCTCATTCCTCCAGTGTTGGCGCAAGACTCCGACTTAGCTACTATTCAAGCAAAGATAAAAAATACACAAGCACAACTCGACAAAAAACTTAAATCGTCGGAGCGTTTACAGCAAGAGCTGAAACTTGCCGAACTTGAAATAGCTAAAACCGCTACGCAATTGAATAAAACGGACCAATCATTAAAAACGACACGCAGAGAAAAGGTTGAGCTTGAAAACGAAAAGCTAAGAATTTCAAACGTTATTAAAGCGCAACAAAAACAGTTGGCCGGTCAGCTTAAGTCTGCTTTTATGGCAGGCAATTATGATTTTGCTAAAATGTTTTTTAATCAAGATGATGCTGGACGATTTGAGCGAACCGTTACGTATTATGAATATCTAAACAAAGCGCGTCAGCAAGAAATTGGTAAATTTAGAATCCTTGTAACTGAACTTGAACAATTAAATATTAAGTTAGCAGATAAGACACAGCGTTTGGAAGTTTTTTTGGTGACTCAAAAGCAACAGAGTAGTCAATTAAGACAACAACAAACGTCACGCCATCAGAAGCTAAAACAATTAGACCAACAAATTAGATCAGACACCGCTAGGGTTAGCCAACTTCAACAAGAAGAACGTTCGTTAATTAACGCCATTGAACAGGCTGAAATTGATGCTAGAAGCAGATCAAAAGAAGAAGATGTGGTGTTGGTTGGATTGGCGCAATCGAAAGGTAAACTAACTCGGCCTGCCTCAGGGGAAATCCAACAGCTATTTGGTAAAAGAAGGCAAGGGCAAGTTCGCTGGAAAGGGATTGTCGTTAATAGTATCGAAGGCTCTCCGGTACTTGCAGTCCAAGACGGCAAGGTACTATATGCAGACTGGCTAAAAGGGTTTGGTTTGGTGACCATAGTTGATCACGGCGAGGGCTATATGACGGTATATGGCCGTAATCAAGCATTATTGAAACAACCAGGGGATCCAGTCCTACAAGGCGAAACTATTGGTCTAGTTGGGAGTAGCGGCGGTCAAGCTCGTTCAGGCTTATACTTTGAAATTCGCCACAAAGGTAAAGCACTCAACCCGAAAAGCTGGTTAAAATAATAGATTTGTAAGTTTGTTGCCACCTAGTACAACAATAACAATGAGTATCAAGCTAGCAAGTAGATTACCAATCAGTGTATTTGTGTGCGACTTCATTATTTTCTTTTGATTCATAACATACAGTAAAAATACGACAGAGATCGGCAATAATAGTGCATTTGATGCTTGCGCTAAAACAATAACGACTAAGGGTTTAAAGCCAGAAGTTGCGACCAACACACCACACAACAATATTGCTATACAAACCAGCTTAAATTCCTTTGCGTCGAGCTTAGGTTTCCAACCAAATAAACCACAAATTGCGTATCCTGCGGCCAATGGCGCTGTTATCGCGCTGGTTAAACCCGCAGAAAACAAACCTAGAGCAAAAAACAAGTTAGCGTAATCGCCCAAAATAGGCTCTAGTTGTGAGGCAATATTACCGGGAGAAAGCACATTGTCAGTTAAGTAAAAAGCGTTCGCTGCGCACGACATGATGGCAAATGTAACAATACCCCCTAATCCAATTGATGCGAACAACTGTTGTTTATGTGCTGGCAGTTGAGCGCTAATCTCAGACTCGGAAAGTGTTGACTCAAGTGACTGTTGAGCACTTAAGCCGGCGTGAAGAAACAAGTTATAAGGCACTATTGTGGTGCCAATAATAGCGAGTAATAGCGATGTGTTTGACAATCCTACTGCCGATAAGCCACTCATTAATGCTGCTGTATTAATGCCTGCAATCAGCATGATAGCGACAAATACGAAGCTCATTAAGGCGACCAGCCCGATAAGTAATTTTTCAACTAAATGGTAGCGATTGCTTACCAGCACAACCAAAGCAATGGTACCTAAAATAAGAACCCACAAAGTTATATTGCCCGGTAGCACATTTGCCAAGCCAAGCGCTGCACCGGTCAAATTACCACCTTCATATGCGGCATTGCCTAAACCGATAGCGGCGCAAACAAGAATGATGCTAATCCACTTGATGAAGCTATTTTGACTAATATTAACGATTGCTTCTGACAGGCCTTTACCCGTCACTAGGCCTAGCCGAGACGCCATTTCCTGCAAAATGTATGTTGCAAAAATTGAAAAACAAAGAGCCCACACTAACCCATAACCAAGACTTGCGCCCGCGATTGACGCAGTTGTTACTGTGCCTGGACCGATAAAAGCGGCTGCAATAATAAGTCCGGTTTTTCCTGATTTCATGCGCTATCTTCCCCAAAACATGTTTTTATAGTTGTTATTCGTTTTGAATTCGCTCTATCATCTACCGCATTGTCCGAATTCGCAAATTTAAGTATCTCAATTAATTATGAATTTACAGCTGATTTATCAAAACTCTGATATTGCCGATATGCTCCATTCACGTTATTACGTCGAAGGTGCGTTGCTAGGTGCGGGTGTTGCGCCAGAAATACCAATGCCAGATGTCTGGTTACCATGGGCTATCAAGCATCATGGTCAGATGCAAAACAATCAACAAGCAGATGTAATCACCGATGCATTGTTTGACTACTTTAAGTATTGCTTGCAACAGATGAAAGATAACGCTCTAAGAATGCCTGTGTATTGTATTTTCGAAGATGATAGTGAAAAATGGGGGCGAAGTTCTCCACTTTCGCAATGGATGCAAGGCGTGCTCACTGCTCATTCAAGTATCGAGCCTGTGTGGCAAAATGCGTGGCAATTGATGCATAATAAAAATCCTCAACACGCTCCTGTATTGGCTAAGAAACTCAAACACAGTTTAGGGATGTTCAGTACCTTTGCAGATGTTGAACTCGCTTTCGAACAAGCAAAAATGCGTGGGCAAATGGATTTTAAAAGCAACTTGCCATTAATAGCGCAGTCATTGCCTGAAGCGTTAAATACCTACGTTTCAATTTCCGGGGAACTAGCCAGTTACTTGCCAAATCAATTTGAGACCTTTGTTCAGAGACCGATTTAGCGAGTCATCGTTAATTTATGCCACACTTCTCTTTATCGAATCAAAAGAGGACTGCTGGTGGTTAAACTAGCATCGTACTTTACGATAAGATCCGTCCAAGTCCCTTTAAAATGGTTTTAAAATAGCCAATATAACAATAGCAAGTAGGGCCAGTACTGGAAGCTCATTTATCATTCGATAAAAACGTGGGCTCTTTGTGTTTTCATCAGCTGCAAACATCTTAAGCAAATAATATAAATAAAAGTGATAGCCGTAAAATAACGCTACTATGGCCAGTTTTGCGTGCAACCATGTAGACGCTTTAAGCCACTCGAGCCCATATTGATACATTATCAATATACCCAAAATAAGGGTTAACAGAGCAAATGGCGTTACAAAAAACCACAGTCGACGTTCCATTATTTTGAATTGATCTTTGGTTTCCTGATGCTTACTTTCAGCATGATAGACAAATAATCTCGGTAAATAAAAAATACCAGCCATCCACGCAATCATAAAAAATACATGAAAAGCTTTTAACCACAAAATACTCATTACTATTACCTTTTCGTCTTAATGTTGTTGTCTAAATAAATAACTATGTAGCATATTCCAGGTAATAATACCGATTACCTTGGGTTTCCCGTGTTCTGATACATGGGAATCAAAATAAAGCTCTTCATAAATATACACAGCGCCCTGTCGTTTTTTATGCAAGGTTTCGTACACTTCAGCCATAGTAGATTGATCACTTAAGCCCTCCATTTGATGAACTGCCAATGGTAAAACATCCTCTTGCAAACTGACATCCATTGATACTATTTGGTATTCCCTATCGATTTCAAATACATGCTCTTGCATGACTAAGTGGTTAGGATTGGATTGCAAATATTGATATAACGCTTTTTTGGGAGCATCAATAAAGTGCTTGAATTCGTTCTGCATAATAGCCATAACGCCAGTTTCTTGTAATGAGTCACGTATGGATGACGTAGTATAAGGCAGGTTCTGAAACTCTAGTTGTTGGATAAATATGGACCGGTTATTGCAGAGTTGTTTACTAGTCACATAAGCGCTCACAATGACAATAATCACGGGAAGTATTACCTGTGGACTAGCTGATAATTCCATAACAGCTGACAATGCGGCCATTGGAGCGTGCAATACCGCCGCTAGCATGCCAGCTAACCCAAGCAATGCAAAAGTTGAGGTCATTTCGCTTTGATTGCTTATACTGTATAGCGGTTGCAGCAATATGACGCCGGCCAACATGCCAATAATCATGACTGCACCGATTATTCCGCCAGGCACCCCTAAGCCAATAGCGACAACAGCAAGAATGAATTTCAATGCGAATAGCAGCAATAGCAAACTTAGTTGAGGATCATTGGCGAACAATGTTTTTATAGCTGAGAATTCAGCACCCAATGCCTGTGGCATAAAGTAGCCCACAATACCAGTAATTGCGCCAGCCAGCAGCAAGCGAGTAATCATATTGACATCGCGGAACAATTTAATGATAAGCATAAGTTGCCTATTGAAAAGTGCTGCCAATAAACCAAGAGCAACTCCAAATACGACGAGGTAGGGCAATAGCACATTGTCTATTACACGAAAATTCAGAAATGTCAGTTCGTTTTCATTACCGAATACAATACGGGTTAATACTGAACCGCATGCGGCTGCCAGCATCACTGGAATAAATACATGAACTCGGTACTGGCGTAAAACGACTTCCATCACAAAAATGACAGCGGCGAAAGGCGTATTAAATGCAGCGGAAACACCTGCTGCAATTCCACAGCCAGTTAAAATTCGCAAACAATTAAAGGGTAATCTGAACCATTGGCCTAGAAAGTGGCTGCCTGCTGCAGCCAAATGTACCGCAGGACCTTCTTTGCCAACGACAAAGCCTCCCGCTAATGAAAACACACCGCCAAAAAATTGATTGACCGACGTGCGCAATGGGATGTGTCCGTAACGAGTTTTGATACGATGGATAACAAAAGGAATCCCCATTCTGTAGTGCTTGAAACCGGTAAATTTAGCAACGATAATGACACAAATGATCGCTGAGACAGGTAAAAAAAGTAAGTATTTGCTTTCAATAGCAGAGTATTGTGCAACACCACCGAGTAGTGTTTTTTGTATGAATTCAAATGTTAATCTAAAGATAATAACAACGGTTGCCGCGCACGCACCTGCAACGATACCCAGCAAGCATAATTGAATTGATGTTCTTGGATGTGAGACTTCTCTTCTCAGTGAGTGCAGAAACATATTGTGTTTGGGTTTATACTAGTTGAGATTAAGACTATCATAGCGTTTTGAGCACGCCCTTGCCATCGGCGATTCTGTTCTCGTTGTTCACATGTTGGTTATTTATCGATAACGATGCCCGAAGTTATGGAGAATTTATTGAAATTAAACGAACTACGCAGCCAACTTGGTTTCGTTAAATATTATTTGTCGATATTTTTTGTACTTGCATGCCTATTTTATGCGGGCCATGAGTTTGCCGACAAAAAAAATCATCTCCTTGTTGCTAAAATTGCTGTCATGCAAAGTAGCTTAAATAACTTAATATCAGAAAACCAAGCGCTTAATTCCGAACTAAATGTAAAAAAAGTAGAACTTGAAGTAGCAAGTATTGCTAATGAACAAGCTCAATTATCGTATAGGGAATTCATGCGCAAGGATGCTGAACTTCGCGAACAAATAAGCTTTTATCAAAAGGTGATGGCTCCTGAATTGACGCAAGACGGATTTGTAGTAGAAAGTGTTGAAATCTTAGCAACGGCAAGCACTAATAATTATGCTATTTCGATTATGATGTTGCAGCGAGAAAACATAAAAGCCATCATTAAGGGCACTTTAAATATTTCGCTTCAGGGGAGTCAAAACACAGTTCCGATTAAATATGATTTGAAAGAAATATTGGATGATAAGACAGAAAAAATGTCTTTTTCATTTAAATATTTTCAAGTCTTAGAATTAAGAGTTACCTTGCCCGAAGACTTCATTCCTGAACAAATTGAAATTAAAACAGATATCTACAAGTACAAAAGAAAGCGTGGCTCGTATACTCGGACTATTGAATGGGATGAAGCGTTTAGTGAATCTGATTGAATACTTGATTAAATTACTCAGGTATTAGATAATCTACCTTAGTTATTTTTGAGCCACAAACGCTTTTACTAGAGGAATATTATGTCTGAAGAAATGGCATTGCCAATTGAGTTTTCTGAAGCTGCGGCAAAAAAAGTCAAAACGTTAATTATTGAGGAAGAGAATCCTGAACTAAAACTGCGAGTTTACGTGACAGGCGGCGGCTGTTCAGGTTTTCAGTATGGCTTTACTTTTGACGAAAAAGTAAATGAAGGCGACATGACTATAGAGAAAGAGAGCGTCACTTTGGTCATTGACCCAATGAGTCTACAGTATCTTGTAGGTGGAATTGTCGATTACACGGAAGGATTGGAAGGGTCGAGATTTTTTGTTAACAATCCAAATGCATCCACTACATGTGGTTGCGGTGCGAGCTTTAGTATTTAGTTGAATTATAGAGTAAAGAGGGAAAAATGAAACTAATCGGTTCTACCACATCACCTTATGTTCGTCGCTTACGTATGTGGATGAGCGAGATTGAGCATGGCTTTGAGCAAGTTGATATATTTAACAGTGCAGATCGAGCGAGATTAGTGGCTTCGAATCCAACATTGAAAGTGCCGATGTTAGAGGATGGCGCTCGAATAATTTTCGATTCAGGTGCGATATACCGATATTTGACAAAAAAGTTAAATAAGGCCGAACTCAGTTGGGAACAAACAAATCTGTTGACCTTAATTGACTCAGCTAATGATTCGTTGGTGCAAATGTTTTTATTGTCTCGGTCAGGTATAGATACTAATGCAGACAAACTTTATTTTCGCCTGCAGCGAGAACGTTTTGACGTCGTTTTTAGTGAGCTCGACAAAGCTGCTGAGAAAGGAGCTTTTACACAGTGGAACTATGCGAGTATTAGTTTATTTTGCCTGCTTGATTGGTCGTCTTACCGTGAAACGTACGATTATTCTGGATTACCAAATTTAGTTGCTTTTCATCAATCAGCCAGTGACAACAAAGAAGCACGAGCAACAGATCCTCGATAGGTTAATAAGCCCAGAAGTACATATTATTGGGCAATTTAGTAATCTGGAAAATGCACCTCCGCTCTAATAGCAACGCCAAAAGATGTCCTGAAGTTTTCTTGACGTAACCAAATCACGTAAGGCTCAACCTCTAAAAATAGCCACGGACGCAATACATTTTTTTTATACCTCATGCTTACAAGTACCTGTTCTTCTTGATAATTTGGTTTATTCAAACCATCAACCATAGCGCTAAATAAATAGCTAGTTTTGCCATCTTTTAAATATAAATATTGAATTTCATGGCGCCAAAAAAGATCTTCTGTCTTATCCCTGTAGCGAAAGGTGTTATCGAATTCAATCGCTTCATTTTTAGATAGTGTGTGAATAAGTGATATTCTGGTTTCAACACCTAATTGGTCGTCGGTATAGTAATTAGCTTCTGCAGAATAGCTAATTTTGTTACGTTCATTTAGTTCAAGTTTATCACTATATCTTGCTCGTGTGTAAATTTGAGATCCACGACCTAAGCCGATTCGATAAGCTACTTTGGAGTCAGGTTTATCTTTGAATTGAAGGGCAACGGTGGCTTGGTCATCACTCCCCAGTTGTTGACTGCGAGCGGCTTTAACAGCTTGCTGGTTTACATCTTCTTCGTCATCTGAGAGTAATAATTCTACCCTATCTTGCAATGCTGGGAGTTTTACGCGTATTTTAAAACGAAAATCCAATTGATTTAAATTGCCGCTACGAGGCTCAATTCCAAAGCGCAACTTACCAGATGCTCTAGCTCGCTTCGATGTCGGCGTGTAGTCTGTTACAAACCACCTATTGATTTCTATTACCGAAGTTTCGACACCATAGTTAAAATGACAATACCAATCGTCAAGCCAATACTGAGCATCGCAATAATCAAATTCTGAGGTTTGTAACTCAGATTTTTTAGCGTCAGAGGTGTCTGTATGTATCGTCAAACTGGGTGTTTCAACTTTCGGTTGTCCGAGTATTGCAGGCTTCGCGGGCAGTATGTCAGTTTTTATTCCTTCGACAGCAAACGAAAAGTTGGCGTTGATAATACTGAAAATCAACAGACAACAAAACGCCGTTGCTTTAAGGCAACGCCGCGTGTTTAGTAGCGATAATAAATAAATCACGTCATATAACCACGAATAAAGTAGTAAAGAAATGTGTGCAATTGTTTGATCCGAAAAATAAGTATAAAAACAAGTTAATGAAAGCCAGTGATATTTGTTAAAAGCAACGTATAATGCTTTCATTGAGTTACTTTTGCGTCTAAAGTCGAGTTACTTAAGGTGATACACTACTAGATTATAGACGGTAGCAAAAAAAACAAAATTTTAACAACGGAGATTTACTAATGGGCCCTAGTGTTTGGAGTATTATAGTTATATTGCTAATAGTTGTTTTACTATTTGGTACAAAGAAATTACGAAATGTAGGTGGTGACTTAGGTTCAGCTCTCAAGGGTTTTAAGAAAGCGTTGAGTGATGATGATGGCACTGTCGACAAAAAGGATGCGGATAAGTCAGATGCAGATTTTGAATCTGTTGAAGATAAAAGTGATGCTGATAAAACGGTAAATCCGACCGAAACAAAGACCACTACTAAAGAGTAGATCATGTTCGATATTAGTTTCTGGGAACTGTTCATTATTGGTATTGTAGCCTTACTTATCTTGGGTCCCGAGCGTTTGCCCGGTGCGATTCGCTCAACAGTAAAAACGGTGCGCAGCGTGAAAAATATGGCGACAGGGTTTAAAACTGAAATCGAAGAGCAGTTGCGCATACATGAACTGCATGAGAACCTCAAGAAGGCTGAGAATATGGGGCTTGATAATGTGAGTCCTGAAGTTGCCCAGAGTGTAGAAGAATTAAAACAGGCTGCATTATCTGTCCAAGAACCCTATAAGAAAAAGAAAGATGACGACGCAAAGTAGTTTTATTAGTCACCTCATTGAGTTGCGTTCTCGTGTATTAAAAGCACTTGCGTCGGTTATAGTTATTTTTATGGCTCTAGCCTACTGGGCTCAAGATCTTTACGGCATATTAGCGGCCCCACTAGTAGCTACTATACCCGAAGGGGCATCGATGATTGCTACGAGTGTTGCATCGCCGTTTTTTGCACCCTTTAAATTAACCATGGTGCTGTCATTCTTCATTGCTATTCCCTATGTTTTGTATCAAGTCTGGGGATTTATTGCGCCAGGTTTGTATCGAAATGAAAAGAAGCTAGTCGCTCCCTTATTACTTTCCAGCACGTTATTATTTTACAGTGGAATTGCATTTGCTTATTTTATCGTTTTTCCACTCGCGTTTAGCTTTTTTAGCGCGGTCGCTCCAGACGATGTGCTTATAAGCCCGGATATTTCTGAATATCTGAGTTTTGTACTGAAAATATTTTTCGCCTTTGGCGTTGCTTTCGAAATCCCAGTAGCCATTATTTTAATGTGCTGGACGGGAATGACGACCCCAGATGAATTACGTAAGAAGCGCTCTCATGTCATTGTCGCGGCGTTTGTCGTTGGTATGTTGCTAACCCCACCAGACGTAATTTCGCAGGTGCTGCTGGCCATTCCAATGTGGTTTTTGTTTGAGGTTGGCGTCGTCATTGGTGGTTGGTACACTAAAAATAAACGTCAAGATGAAGATGGAGATGCGAATGCTGATGATGACGAAGAAAATTCGATCAACAAACCCAATGATGATAATCCAGATGACCAGGCAAAACCTTTGTGATGACTTCTGTTAATAGCCTATTGCATTTGTCGAAAGTTGGCGGTAAGCGCCGCGTTAGTGTGAATTAATGCATTGGTTTGACATCGGCGTCAATTTATTAGACAGGCGTTTTTGCGCCCAAGATGTCATTGCAAGAGCTGCGGAGCAGCAGGTTAATCAACTTTGCGTCATCAGTTCAAACCTAGAAGAAACAATTGCTGCTCAAGCGTTTGTGAAAAATCATAATGAGCAAGTTGGCTTCCAACAACTTGTTTATACAGCCGGTGTTCATCCCCATCACGCGGATGGTTTTTCGCAAGATGCCATTATTCAAATAAAGCAACTTGTGTCCGATAAGAATATGGTCGCTATCGGTGAGTGCGGGTTAGATTTTAATCGCAATTTTTCAACACAAGAAAACCAATTACGTTCGTTCGAAGCCCAGTTGGTTTGTGCGGCTGAAAATAAGAAAACGGTTTATTTACACGAGCGTGATGCTTTTGACGATCAAATTCGATTATTGCGAGAGTATTTACCCAGTATCCCAAACGCTATTGTGCATTGTTTTACAGGGTCCACTAGGCAAATGGAGGCCTATCTGGAACTCGGTTGCTATATTGGCATAACAGGCTGGGTTTGCGATGATAAGAGAGGCGTTGATTTACAGGATGCGGTGAAATATTTACCACTTGAAAGGGTGTTGCTAGAGACCGATGCTCCCTATTTGTTTCCAAAAAATGTGAAACCAAGAACAAAAAATAATGAGCCTTGTCTTTTACCACATGTGGCTAACAAGGTTGCCGAATTAAAAGGCATAGATGTTAACCAACTTTCAGAGGTATCGCTTGCCAATACATATAAAGTATTTGGTTTAGCTGCCATTTGATGATTACAGCTGAGCGCAAGCTATCCTACAATTCTTATTGGCTTGCTGCATTAGTGGCGATATTCACTGCGCTCGTGCTTTATATGGTTATTTCCTTAGGGCGAGACATCGAAAAGCATTCTTTGCAACAACCCGTTTATCATTTTGCAGATGTGTTAAATGAACAAACCATTGAAAATATAGATCAGCTTGACAGCGACGCTTGGGTTAAAACTAAGAGCCAGAATTTTGGATTAACAAACGCTTCACAATGGTTAAGAGTTAATTTCGCTAGTGCTCAAAATAGTCAAGTTTTGGAAGTGGACTATGCGATGCTAGATAGTCTTCAGCTTTGGTTTCGTCAGGTAAACGACGACCGCAATAGTGACGGTGCCTATCGACTTATTCAATATTACAATCTGGGAGATAGTCTTAAATTCGCAGAGAGGACCATTATTCATGATAAATTTCTAATTCCTTTACCCAACGCACCAAACGGCATGCAGCTTTTGCTTCGAATACAGTCTAGTGGTCCGGTTAAAGCGCCTTTAAAGCTCTGGTACAAACAAGATTATATTGTCTACGCAGCATCTCATCGTCTTTTCATGGGGCTCTTTTTTGGTTATATGCTGGCCATGGGGCTTATTAATTTATTTTTGTATGTAACAACTCGCAATGTGACATTTATTACCTATTCAGGCTACGTTTTCTCCTTTGCCTTACTCATTGGTAGTATTCATGGCCTTGGTTATCGCTTCATTTGGCCCGAAAGTCCATGGTTAGAAGAACGAGCCGCCGCTATTTTTGCTTTTATGACAATGAGCTTTATTGTCATATTTTCGTCGCAAATTTTAGAATTGAAAACCAAAAGTCCAACGTATTATTCAGTATTTAAAGGTTTCTTTATCATCTATGTATTTAGTACTATCAGCTCGCTTTTCATGCCATATTCAATCATGATCCAGTTGCTATTACTGTTATTACTTTTTTCTATTCCAGTGATACTGCTCGCTAGCTTAAGTTTGGCGTTTAAAGGCAGTGATATTGCTAAGTTCTTCAGTGCTGCTTGGGTCGTCCTACTTTTTTCTGGACTTACCGCTTCTGCCGATAATTTCCATTGGATCAGTTTGCCTATTGATTCCAGTTATCTACTGATGGTGGGAGCAACGAGTGAAACGCTTCTATTGGCGCTTGCCGTTGCGACTAGTTATAGCGTTCAGCGACGCGAAGCAAGAAAGTCCCATCGCGAGGCCTCAGAGAACGAATCACAAGCAATGCAAGCACAAGACCAAGTACTATCATTGCAAAAACAAGCGCAAATCGATCTTGAAGGGCAAGTTACTGCGCGAACACAGGAATTTGAGGATGCCCTCGCAGGCTTGTCGAAAGTGAATAATCAATTACAAGGGATGAGTGAGACAGACACGTTGACGGGCCTAACCAATAGGCGTTTTTTTGAAAAACATGTTCTCGTTGAGGCAGCAAGAAGTCGACGAGAAAGACAACCACTTACTATTGCTTTACTCGATATTGATCATTTTAAAAGTGTGAATGACAAATACGGGCATCAATGCGGTGACGATTGTTTAATTGCTTTTGCGGATACGCTTAAAAAAGTTGTAAAGCGTCCAGGTGATTTATTGTCACGCTATGGTGGAGAAGAGTTCGTTGTTTTACTTCCCAATACGACAAATGACGGTGCTCATAAGGTTCTGGAAAACTTCAGGCTGGCAATAGAAAATTTAATCGTTAAAACGCATGGGAATAGTATTCAATTTACGGTCAGCGTCGGAGTAACGTCACGTGTAATCGGGCCTGATAACGAGTATGAAAAGATGATAGCATTTGCTGATAAATTGTTATATCAAGCCAAGGAAGCGGGTCGAAATTGTATTAAATTGGGCAATTTCTGATGAACGATAACAAGGCTAACGCAATCGATGACGCAAATTTGACTGGTGCAACAGCATCTAATCGCAATGGCTTTTGGGTTGGGTTACTCATCGTATTGTTCGGAGTTACTTTATTTATTTTTGTTTCTTCATTGTCAGGGCAGCGTGAAGCCCCGTTGATAAGTAAAGAGGCTAAATTATATATAGCATCAAGTACAACTGATAATATTCAAAAAGTTATGCAGTTCCCCGATTCCCAATGGCAATCAATCGAAAATAGTAATTTTGGCATATCGCCCGAAGCACATTGGTTCAAAGTTGATATACCACCCAAAACCTCTGCAGATCCGCGTTTAATCGAAGTTTCTAATGCAACTTTAGACTTTGTAGATGTCTGGTTTGTTGACCAAAATCAGGAACAAGCGGCTATAATTAGTCAAATTAAGTCGGGAGATAATTTGGCGTTCAATCAACGAGAAATAAGCCATGACCAATTAGTTTTTGCAGTACCTGATAGTGCGTTCACTATATCACTTTATCTGCGTGTTAAGACTCAGGGGATTATTATGGTTCCTGTGAAATTATGGAACGAAGAGCACTATATTCAATTTATAGGTTCGCACAGAATCTTTATTGGTGTTTTTTATGGTTTTATGGCTGCGATGGGCCTTATTAACCTGTTCTTGTTTGTGACGTCCCGAAATGTCAGTACCTTGTTATACGCAGGTTATGTGATTTGTTTATCACTACTGTTAGCGAGTGGTCAAGGATTGGCGTATCGGTTCTTATGGCCAGAAAGTATCCTTTTTCAAAACTATTCAAGCTTACTTTTTGCGTCTTTGATGGTATATTTTTCGAGTTCTTTTACCGCTAAATTATTGGATATAAAATATAACTTTAAGCCTCTATGTAAATTCTATAATGCCATCAGTATTGCCATCTTCCTTTATATTGCTTGTATGTTTATTCTGCCGTTCAGAGTGATGCTTTTGTTATTAATACCCATGGTACTAATAACATTTTGTTTCGTCTTTTTGACGACAATTTATATTGCGTTTTATGGAAAAACAGTCGCTAAATATTTATCGGTTGCTCGATGTTCCTTATTATTTAGTGCGTTGTTTTTAATAGCAGGAAATAACGGCTGGATAAGTTTAAACCTCGACCCAATTTACTTATTGATGATAGGTGCAGTGATAGAAACCCTTTTCATGGCCCTGGCGCTTGCTATGCGATTTAACACACAACGTCTGGCAGCGAAGCGAGCGTATATAAAGGCAGACGAAAACAAACAGAAAACGATGCAAGCAAAAGAAGATCTAATGCGCTTGCAGAAAGACACAAAAGAACGTCTGGAGTCTGCTGTGGGTGAGAGAAGCTATGAGCTAGAGATTGCGATTAGGGAACTTAACGAGGCCAACCACGAGCTTGAACGAAAATCATCTATCGATGCATTAACCGGGGTTGCCAATAGAAGATTATATGACAAAAAGATTTTAGCTGAAGCTCGCAGAAGTCGCCGAGAAAAAACACCTCTCGCGATAGCAATGATAGATATCGATCATTTCAAGTCTGTGAATGATACCTACGGCCATCAGGCCGGTGATGAGGCATTGAAGCATTTTACTGGTATTCTTAACCAATGTATCAAGCGCCCGTCTGATACAATTTGTCGTTATGGTGGCGAAGAGTTTGTAGTCATTTTACCAAATACCGATTTAGACGGGGCCGCCGCGTTGATGGAAAATGTCCGTTCAATGACTGAAGCGAGTCAGCTAGATTTTGAAGGCGACTTGATTAAGTTTACAGTCAGTATTGGCGTTTCAACTCGAATTATTGCGACAGATGCTGAGTCTGAACTCCTATATGCATTTGCCGACAAGTTACTATACAAAGCAAAAGAAGCGGGACGTAATAAAGTTATGTCCGCCGAATTTTAAAAACTTTATAAAGGATCAATATGTCACAATTTCCACTTAGCCGTCCTCGGAGACTGCGTTATACATCTTCAATTAGACGATTAGTTAGTGAGTCTGTACTTACGGTAAATGACCTTATTTATCCTATGTTTGTGGTGGAAGGTAGTGGTCAGGTTGAGGTAATTGAATCGATGCCTGATGTGTTTCGATTTAGTATAGATAAGCTAATTGATGAAGTGCAGGAGTTAGTTGACTTAGGCGTGCATGTATTTGCCTTATTTCCGGTAACGCCTGCAGACAAAAAAACAGAGTGTGCAAGTGAGGCGTTCAATCCAGAAGGCTTAACTCAACGCGCAGTAAAAGCATTGAAAGAAAAGTTTCTCGATATCTCAGTGATTACTGACGTTGCACTCGATCCATTTACGGTGCATGGTCAAGATGGCTTGATTGATGAAAATGGTTACGTAATGAATGATGAAACCACCGATGTGTTGGTAAAACAGGCGCTATCTCACGCACAAGCTGGTGCAGACATTGTTGCTCCCTCCGACATGATGGATGGGCGTATCTGGGCAATCCGTGAAGCGCTTGAACTAGAGGGCTTTAAGAACACCAGTATTATGGCTTATTCGGCTAAATATGCTTCAAGCTATTATGGTCCGTTCAGAGATGCAGTCGGCTCGGCAGTTAATATTAAAGGGGCTAATAAGAAAAACTACCAAATGGATCCTGCGAACTCAGATGAAGCTTTAAGAGAAATTGAACTTGATATTAATGAAGGCGCCGATATGGTGATGGTAAAACCAGGTATGCCATATCTAGATATTGTCCAACGTTGTAAAGAAGAATTTGGTGTGCCCACTTTTGCTTATCAAGTCAGCGGGGAATATGCGATGCATCAAGCCGCTTTCGCTAAAGGTTGGTTGAATAAAGATGCCGTTATTATGGAGTCCTTAGTGGCATTTAAGAGAGCTGGTGCTGATGGAATATTAACGTATTTTGCTAAAGAAGCCGCTAAGCTTTTGCGGGACAAGTAAGTTTGCATCGATTTGAAGGGGCAGTTAAAAACTCCCCTTTCAAATCTGAACCTGAATGTTATCAATAATCCGTGTTTTTCCTAAAAATCCAGCACCAAGAATCACGAGTTCTTTGTCTTCGTGACTTGGTTGCAATAAACTACTAGCAGAGCGTATATCAATGTAGTCAGGTTTGAAGCCAATGCGTGCTAAGCGTTCTCTATTTTCTTGAAGCATGATTGAAAAGTCTCTGCGGCCACCTTCTATTTCAATCGCCATGTCTGAAATTAATCTATATAAGCCGGGTGCAATATCACGCTGTTCTTTATTTAAGTAATTATTTCTCGAACTCATGGCTAAACCGTCGGGTTCTCGCTCTGTGGCCACGCCATGTATTGTCAAGTTCATTGATAAGTCAGTCACCATTGCCTTAATTACTTGCAACTGCTGAAAGTCTTTTTCACCAAAAAAAGCCATATTCGGTTGCACCATATTAAACAGTTTACAAACAATAGTAGCAACGCCTCTGAAATGGCCTGGACGACTGGCACCGCAAATCATATAAGATAAGCCTGGTACCTCAACAAAAGTCTGTTGTTCTAAACCTCTGCTGTATATATCAATCACTTTAGGCATAAACAAAATATCGACTCCCAATTCGGCTAACGATGCTTTGTCTTGTTCTATAGTCCTTGGATATGCATCGAGGTCTTCATCAGGGCCAAATTGCAAAGGGTTCACAAAAATCGACACGACCACGATGCTTGCATGTTTCTTCGCTTCTTTAACCAATCTTAAATGGCCATCGTGCAGGTTGCCCATAGTTGGCACAAAAGCAATTGATTGCTTTTGTGATTGCCATTTACGGCGTGTTTCTCTTAGTGTTTGTATGTCGCTGACTATATGCATAAGACTTACTCAAAAGAATGTTCTGGGCCAGGAAAACGGTTTGCTTTAACATCATCTATATAAGCAGTCACAGCGGAGCGCATGTCATTATTAGCAATTAAGTAGTTTTTACTAAATTTAGGCATATAATTGGCGCTAATACCGAACATGTCATGCATGACCAAAATTTGTCCATCGGTACCCACGCCTGCGCCGATCCCTATAACAGGGATTTTCAATGCTTCGGAAATGAGTTTCGCAACCGCACTTGGAATGCATTCTAAAACAAGTAATTGGACACCCGCATTTTCGAGTTTAATAGCGTCATCTACGATCTTCTTGGCTTGTTCATTTTCTCTTCCCTGCACTTTGAAACCACCAAAAACATGCACGGATTGTGGGGTTAAACCTAAATGTCCGCAAACCGGAACTCCGCGTTCAACCAATCCAGTAATTGTTTCAATAAGCCACTCGCCACCTTCAACTTTGACCATGCTCGCGCCGCTTGCCATCAGCTTCGCTGCATTGCCATATGCCTGCTCTTTACTTGCATAACTCATGAATGGCATATCTGCTATAACAAAAGCCCTGCTGGTTCCTTTGCACACGCAGGCAGTGTGATAAGCAATATCATCAACGCTAACCGACAATGTGTCGTTGTCGCCTTTTAGCACCATACCAAGTGAGTCACCAATAAGAATGACATCGATTAATTGCTCATCAAACATTTTTGCAAAGCTAGCATCATATGCTGTAAGTGCTGCTATTTTTTCGCCTTTTTGCTTTAATTGCATCAGCGTTGATGTGGTCACTTTTTTCATCTACTTATCTCTTATTAATTACTTCACACTTGCGCTTATTTTCATACTCGAGACTGTCGGATCAATCCGATATAGCCCCTCCAAATTGCATTTTGCAACCCAAGTTGCTAGAGAACGTCCATCTTGCATGACTAAATCAGGTGAAATTTCAAACAATGGGACCAGCACAAACTCCCTCTCCTGCATGCCATAGTGAGGTAGTGTGAGATGCTTCGTTTTTAAGGCGAGATCATTGTAAAGCAAAATATCTAAATCTAATGTTCTGGGCCCCCAGCGATCACCGAGTCGCTCGCGACCTTGCAGATTCTCAATAATTTGCAGTGTAGACAGTAATTCTTGTGGTTGCAGGGATGTCTTAATTTTGCAAACTGCATTTACATAGTCAGGTTGGTCTTGAGGCCCCATAGGCGAGCTGGAATAAAAATGAGAATGAGTAACCAATGCCATTTGGCTATGGCGATCTATTGCAGCTAATGCCTGTTCTAGCTGTTTTACAGGACTACCAAGATTGCTTCCTAGGCCAATATAGGCAATATCCGACAACATGATTAATTAGCTTTCCGTTTTTTGTTAAATTTTCGTTTCTTGGGTGTGCCAGCTTCCTTGCGCAAATCAGTAATCATGTCTTTGCGTTGCTCTGGTGTAACCTCTTGAAACTCAGTCCACCATTCACCTAATTCATGTAAATCCCCGCCTTCAATTTCACCTCTAATCAGCAAGAAATCATAAGCGGCTCTAAATCGTGGATGGCTCAAGGTTTGATATGCGCGACGTCCAAAACGTTTGGGCAAGCGCAACTGTAGTTGCCACATTTCGCGTACGGGCATACTAAAACGTTTTGGTATCATTATACGCTGAGTCTGTCTGTGCAAAACCTCACCGACAGCGATATTGAACGCATCATGGTGCGCAACACCAGACTCACTCATAATCAACTGTGTGCGTTCCTCAACCGGATACCAAAGAAAAGCAGCGTATAGGAATGCAGGAGTGACTCGTTGTTCATTGTTTAAACGGTCATCAGTATTTTTAAGTACTTTCTCAACAAGTTTCATTTCTCTGCAAGTATCGTCGATAAGCAAAGGGGCTAGTTGCGGAAACAGCTGTGTAAATAAGCCATATTCGTGCAGCAAATGAAAGGTGCGCAGTCCGCAACCACTCACTAATAATTTCAGGACTTCTTCAAACAGCCTCGCTGGAGGAATGTTAGCAAGTAAATGCGCCAATTCTTTAATTTGGTCACCGACTTCTGCAGGGATCGACATACCTAGTTTCGCACTGAAACGAATAGCTCGTATCATACGCACTGGATCTTCACGAAATCGCGTTGCAGGGTCGCCAATAAGTTCTATTTTCTTTTCTTTAATCGACGACATTCCATCTGCAAAATCAATGATGCATTGATCCTTGGCACTGAAATACATTGCGTTAAAGGTAAAATCCCGACGTTCAGCATCTTCTTCAATACTCCCAAATACGTTGTCTCGCAGCAACTGACCTTGTTGGTCTTGTTTTGCCAACACATCATCAACTTGGTTGCCGCGACGCCCTTTTACTTGGGTTTTATTTTCTTCTTCGTTAGCGTTCACGTCTTCATGGTGCCCGCGAAACGTGGCTACTTCTATGACATCTCTGCCAAAAACGATGTGTGCTAAACGAAAGCGTCGACCGATCAATCGACAGTTACGAAAACATTCTTTAACTTGTTCAGGAGTTGCATTCGTTGCAACGTCAAAATCCTTGGGTGTCTTTCCCATCAATTTGTCGCGAATACAGCCACCTACCAAATAAGCTTCATATCCTTTTGCATTCAATCTGCGCAGCACTGAAAGCGTATTATCACTAATATCAGCAAAAGTAACTGGATGCTCTCCCTTTGGGATAAGCACTGGATTAATTACTGATTGTTTTTTCGTTGGGGTGCTTGGCATGCCACCTTGACCTATTATTAACGACGTCATTTAGCGTCATCTTTGTTATTGTTGTAACGGTATATTGTATTATTACCGTCTTGAAACCGTTTTAGTTTCTATTTAACCTTAATTTCGGTTAAGTATGTGAATTATACTGTATTTATGTCAGAAAGCAGAATTTCTCTTCTCTTTGCTAGTAAATTAGGTGACCAATGCTTTAAAGCCCAATTAATCAGGTCCTCCACCGTCATTTTTTCGGACAACGAACGGTTCGACAATCCAATTACTGCAAATGCATCAACAAGGTTTTTTACTGCTCGCTTGCTTTCAATCGCTATAGCATGGTTTTGTTTGCTCAATTTTTTGCCATTTTCAAAACAAATGACGGGTAAATGAAAGTACTTAGGTGATTTTTCATCCAACAATTTATATATGTGTTGCTGTTGTAAGGTGGTATCAATAAGGTCAGCACCACGGACTACATGAGTAACTTGCTGCTCAATGTCATCGACCACCACTGCTAAGTTATAGGTAAATAAACCATCTCTACGTCGTATACTTAGATCTTCACTACAGAACAATGGCTCAACAAACACTTCACCTAAGTGAAGATCATGGTAGCCATAATTATGAGAAGTATTGATTAATCTAAGGGCATTATCTTTAAAGGGTAAATGCAGCTCGCGACATACACCAGTATAGTATTTTCCTTTCGATTTAACAGCTTGTCGAGTGCACGAACAGGCATAAATAAGTTGCCGTTTATGTAATCTATTTACTGTTTTCTGATATTCATTTTGTCTATTAGTCTGGTAAATTACGTCGCCGTCCCAGCACATTCCATGTGAAATGAGTTGAGATAATATGATTTTGTCTGCGTCGGCTTTAACTCTTGTAGTGTCTACATCCTCAATTCTTAGCAGCCATTGACCATTTGCTTGACGAGCATGCAGAAAGCTAACGAGCGCACACACTAAAGAACCAAAGTGAAGTGGTCCGCTAGGGGATGGAGCAAATCGACCAACATAAGGCAGCATAACAAAAACCTGCTCAGAAAAAATAACACAGAGTTTAATAGGCAATAAAAAACCGTGTAGCATACGCTAACACGGTTTTAATGAATTCGATAGAGACCTACAAAGATTAACCCTGCAGTTGTTTCTCTTTAATTTCAGCTAGCGTTTTACAATCAATACACATATCTGCAGTTGGGCGTGCTTCTAATCGGCGAATACCAATTTCGATACCGCAGGTATCGCAAAAACCAAAATCGTCATCTTCGATACGTTTCAATGTTTTTTCGATTTTCTTAATCAACTTTCTTTCGCGATCTCGTGCTCTTAACTCCAAGCTAAATTCTTCTTCCTGCGCCGCTCTGTCGACCGGATCTGGAAAATTAGCTGCTTCCTCTTTCATATGGTGAACGGTACGATCAACTTCTTGACGAAGTTGGTTACGCCACGCTTTGAGAATCAACCTAAAATGATTCATTTGAGCATCGTTCATATATTCTTCGTCGGACTTTTCTTGGTATGGCATAACGTCAGCTAAACCAAGTAATCCTATCGCTTTTTCTGTTGGCATCTGCCATTTCTCCTAAACGTCGACATTTTGCATCCCTTTGCCTCATGTTTACTGGCAAATAACATCGTACAATAATGTTGTTTCTTAATTATTTATCACATTTTTTTGCAATAAATACAATAATTCTATAAATCACTTTTGCTTTCAGGACGGTAATATGGTGATTTTTACACAAAAATCAATCTTTATTTAATTGGAATTTGGTATCGAATGAGCTAACTCGATAAAATCACTAGAAAAATTGCAATTATAACAAATTACTTCAACACCTACTTTTTTTGCTTCGGATACCGCTTGAGCATATTTTTCATCAATATGGCTCGCAATGTTAAAATGCGTGATGCCTGAATGTTGAGCACAAAATAGTAAAACTGCTTTATGTCCTGCTTTTGCTAATTTCGCTAATTCGTTCGCATGTTTTGTTCCTCGTTGAGTAACGGCATCAGGAAAAAGTCCGAGCGAACCTTCGCATAGGGTCATCGATTTTACCTCGATGTAGCAGTCGGGCATACCATCGCCCTGTAGAAAAAAATCTATTCTACTATCACCTACTTTGTATTCAGGCGTTATTTGGTTGTATTCTGCCAACTCTGGTATTTTATGCTGCTGTAATGCGCTTTTTACTATTTTATTAGCGTTATTGGTATTAATCCCAATCCAATGTCCGTTATTATTTACCGCCATTTCCCAAGTATGAGCATATTTTCGTTTTTGATTTGCAGACTTGCTCAAAAATACTTTCCAACCCGGCTGAGCGCAATTGGTCATGGCGCCTGTATTTGGACAATGCACCGTTAACAAGTCACCGTTCTGTAATTCAACATCAGCTAAAAAGCGTTTATAACGTTTTATTAGAACTGCTTCTATCAAACGTGATTCGAACCTAACCATGCAACTTATTTCCTTTTAGCGCCTTGTATGCAATACATCATGGTATTTATTCTGGCGTGTTGTTGTTACTATTTATAGCTGTAAATATTGCGTTTCGCGAATTTGTCCGCACTTATTGACTAGTAATAGGCAGTAATAGACTGCTATTAAATTCATAAAACCTTGTTGGAGTCATAATGTCAAATTTCCTCGTTTCATTGAGCCATGAACCCGCTTCTGCTTCATGGGGAGCTAATAGTAAATTATCATTCATCACCGGTGGCGCGATATTGCACCTTCTTGATACCGGATTGCATTTGCGTCAAATTCAGCAATCAACACGCAAAATTGCTTCATTAGGTGTCGAAAATATTGAATTCTCAGGCGATTGGGATATCGAGCAACAATGGGCATTTGTCACAAGTTTTTGTGGTGCTGGCTTCAAAGGGATTATTACCTGGTGCAAAAATGCAGATGCAAGTGATTTAAGCGCTCGCTTTGCTGCAATGCAGTTTACTCGACAGTTAGTCAATGAAACGCCTGAAGAGCTAAGCCCCGAGTCATTGGCGACTGAAGCGGCGGCATGGATTAAATCATTGGCTCCAGAACATGTTAAAACAACCATGTTAACTGGAGAAGAGCTTCGTAAAGCCGGTTGGCATGGTATTTATGAAGTGGGTCGCGGTAGTTGTCGTCCACCGGTGTTACTGGAGTTGGACTATAACCCAACCGGTAACCCTGACGCAGTTGTTGATTTTGCACTGGTAGGTAAGGGCATTACATTCGACAGCGGTGGTTATAGCATTAAGTCTAGCGAAGGAATGTTGGATATGAAGTGCGATATGGGCGGCGCGGCAACAGTCACTGGAGCACTTGGACTTGCTATTATGCAAGGCCTGAATAAGAGAACTAAACTTTTTCTTTGTTGCGCAGAGAACTTAATAAGTGACCATGCTTATAAGTTGGGAGACATTATTACCTACAAAAATGGGGTGACTGTTGAAATAGTTAATACAGATGCAGAAGGTCGCTTAGTATTAGCAGATGGCCTTATGGCCGCAACGGAATCAGGTGCACGGAAAATTATTGATGCTGCCACATTAACGGGTGCTGCAGTTATGGCAGTTGGTAAAGAATTTAATGCTATTTTTAGTTTGGATGAAGTATTTCAGGCATCCTTTCTTGCTAGTGCACAAAAAGTAAATGAACCGCATTGGCGCTTGCCGTTGATGCCTTGGCATCAAGATCAGTGTGCATCGCCTTTTGCGGACACTGCAAATAGTCGCCCAGTTAAAGGAGGTGGTGGAGGCGGTGCTTCTAACGCAGCCGGTTTCTTATCGCGCTTTGTGGGTAACGAAGGACAAGGTTGGGTGCATATGGACTTGGCTGCCGCATATAATCGAAATGGGACCGACATTATGCCAAATGGCGCAACAGCAATAGGCATAAGAACTATCGCGGACCAACTTATAAGCTAAAGTGAAGTAAAGGCGGTTTAGATGCCGCCTAATCTTTGTGCTAATACTTTATACTTTTCAACGTCGCCACTATAAGTAGAGGGATACCGTTGTCATTTTTTTCTTTTGCGAGTAATAGTCTTTCTCTTTCGAGTCTTTCAACTCATCCGTCTAACAAACCAAGAAATTCAGCTACTTCATTCACAGTCATCAACGCCATTTTTTGCTCGTATTTATTAATAATAAAAAATCGATCCGTTAAAGGTTAAAACGATAGTTGCGATCAAATTATTAGGGAAATCATAATGTCAGCATGTTTATTGATTTTAAAAACGATAAAAGGAAGAGTTAGTATAGATAATATTCTTTAGTTTTTTGGTGTTTCACTGCCATTTGTGCCAACAATAGCGCATACTCGCAGTTTTTTTGGAGAGACTAATTTGATCGAAATATTATCAGCAGCAACGATGCTTTTTCTCATCATGGACCCTCTTGGAAACTTACCAATTTATATGTCAGTGTTAAAAACGATCGACCCGAAAAGACGACGCATCGTTATCGTCCGCGAATTATTATTTGCGTTGATTATATTGATGGTGTTTTTGCACAGTGGTCAGGCACTTCTTGATTTTCTTAAAATAAAACAAGAAACAGTTAGTATTGCAGGTGGTATTATTTTGTTTATCATCGCGCTTAAAATGATTTTTCCGCAAGTGGGCGGGATTATGGGCTTACCTTCTGGTGAGGAACCTTTTATTGTGCCTCTGGCTGTTCCGATGATTGCTGGCCCTTCAACGATGGCGGTGCTCATCTTGCTCTCTAGTCAAGAACCTAACAAAATGACCGAATGGAGTATCGCCTTGTTTGCCGCTTGGTTGGCAAGTGCCGTTATTTTAACTATGTCCAATACATTTCATCGCTTACTGGGTGAAAAAGGATTGAATGCTGTTGAACGTCTAATGGGTATGATACTTGTCATGATCGCCATTCAAATGCTGCTGAATGGCATTGGTGCCTATTTTCAACATCAACTAAGCTGAAAAGTTGTACAAATGGTACACAAAATTAATTTTTTAAACTGAGTTATCAATTATGTCTAATACAAAACAAAAAAGTAAAGGCGATTTTACTAGTGACAAACTGAGTACGTTTCAGCAAGTAAGAGACCTGTCAAAAAAGCCAGCAGTTGCTTTTTCTGCGGCTTTGCTGCAACGCATGCTGCCAAACTACGAACTATTTTGTGATGTCAGTGAATTTGGTGACAAAGAACTCGCTACAAAGCTAGTTGAACTCATTTGGGAATGGTTAAATGCATCCAAAGCAAAAATTAATATTGCGGTTCAATTAGAGAAACTTGAAGAAGTGACTCCTGATATTGAAAACTTCGATAATTTTGGTGTATATCCCGCACTCGATTTTTGCATGGCTCTGACTGCCACTCTTCAACTCATGGCGGACGAAGAGCCCAGTGGTGCTGTTATCGTTGCTAAATTGAGTCAGGGTGGTGTTGAAGCATATTTGTTAGCGTTATCTGAAACCGACTTAAGCAACGAAGAAATAAAACGGGACCCCTTGATGCAGTTCGAAATTGATACTCAACTTGAGGTGTTAGCGATGTGCAAGGATAAGTCAATTGACTTCAAATCGTTGCGTCGCGAAATGCAAGCGCAAGAAATGTCTAACATAGGTCTGAGTTTAAGCGACTAGCTTACGCCACATTTTAGCATTTAGGTTGCACAAACCTGAGGATGTTAATGCCTTATTTGCTACTCCACTAGATATAGCTGAGTACTTACTTGTTGGGTTGATTTCTCTTTGATTAGTCTCCAATCGGCAGGAAGTAGCAGTAAATCTGCGTTTACTTCTCTCTCTATGTAGACTTTCGAGCCCGGCTTTGTGAGTTCTCTGGAATCGATTAGGTTAATGCAAGGTTGCACTAAATTCTGCTGGAATGGTGGGTCGATGAACACAATATCGACCACTTTTGAAAATTGTTGTAGCAAATCTAACGTATTTCCCTGAATAACACAGGCTTCTTCTGAGCTGTACTTTAGTAATTCGGCATTTGCGGTTAATTGCCTAGCTGCTTGTTTATCTAGCTCCATCAAGTTAACCACATCAGCGCCACGAGACAGAGCTTCAAACCCGAGTGAGCCTGCACCGGCAAAGCAATCAAGGCAGTGTGCACCGCTTACGTCCATCATCAGCCAATTAAATAAGGTTTCTTTAGTTCGATCGGTTGTTGGGCGAAGGCCCTTAGCATTTATTACTGGAAGCTTTCGACCACGGTGGCTGCCGCCAATTATCCGAATAGACCCTGTGCTTGAATTTGCCTGTTTTCTTGCTCGCGTCATGTGCTATGAAAGTGTTAGTATTAAGTATATTTTAAATTATATCTGAATCTACTCATCTTCTGTTAAGGATTTTTTGAACAATATGGCAAATCTGTTTAATTGGTTTAAAAAAGACCAACCTAAAAACCAGCCTGAAACGACTGAAGAACAAACAAATGACGCCGAAAAAGAGATTTTTTTGGACGCTCAAACTGAATCTGAATCAAAATATGAATCAGAGCTTGAATCTGTTTCAGAGCTCATTGTAGACGTCGAGAAAAACTACGATGAGGCTTCTCAATCAGTATATTCTGCAGAAACAATAGCCGAAAACTCATCAACGCCAGAGATTATCATTGGTGGCGACATTGACAGTACTGGTGTTGGAACTGAGAATACGTCTGTTGAAATCGAGAGTAGCTCTGTTGATTCTGATTTAGCAAGTTTTGAGTTAGAAGAGAGTGTCCAATCGGTCGAATTCGTTACGACAGAAAAGCCAAGCTCTAGCGGTTTTTTTAGTCGCTTAAAGCAAGGCTTATCTCGCACTAAAGAGAGTATTGGCACAGGCTTCGTATCGCTGTTTGCAGGTAAAAAAATAGATAGCGACTTATATGAGGAGCTAGAAACACAATTACTTATAGCTGATGTTGGTATTGTAACAACAACAAAAATTATCAATAGTCTTACTGAAAGTGCAAAATTATCACAATTGAAAAATGGCGATGCGCTCTATGAGCTGCTAAAAGAACAAATGAAAGCGCTATTAGAACCTGTATCGGAACCACTCGATTTAAGCGCTACAAATGTTGAGAACGGCAGTAAACAACCGTTCGTTATTCTAATGGTTGGAGTCAACGGTGTGGGGAAAACAACCACCATTGGTAAATTAGCAAAGCAGTTTCAAGGCGATGGTAAGAAAGTAATGCTAGCTGCAGGGGATACATTTAGGGCCGCCGCGGTCGAGCAGTTACAGGTTTGGGGAGAACGTAATAATATCCCGGTAGTTGCTCAACAAACAGGTTCAGATAGTGCGTCTGTGATTTTTGACGCCTTGGCATCGGCCAAAGCAAAAGGCATTGACGTGTTAATTGCCGACACCGCAGGGCGACTACAGAACAAAGGACACTTAATTGAAGAGCTCAAAAAGATAGTTAGAGTGATGAAAAAAATTAATCCTGACGCGCCACATGAAGTTATGTTGACGCTTGACGCAAGCACAGGTCAAAATGCGGTGAGTCAAACTAAAATATTCAACGAAGCGGTGGGTATAACGGGTATTAATTTAACGAAATTAGACGGCACAGCGAAAGGCGGTATTATTTTTTCACTTGCTGACCAATTTGGTATTCCCATTCGCTATATTGGGATTGGAGAGGGTATTGATGACCTTCGTCCATTTGAAGCGCAGCAATTTGTTGATGCACTGTTTAGTCAGGATGTTACTGAAGAACATTAGAGGATGTCAGGTTGATAAAGTTTGAACAGGTAAGCAAAACCTATCCCGGTGGCCAGCAGGCGTTGAGAAAAGTCGACTTTCATGTAGAGAAAGGTGAAATGGCTTTTTTAACTGGGCATTCAGGCGCAGGGAAAAGTACATTACTGAAGCTAATCAGCATCATGGAAAGACCGACTGTAGGTCAAGTTCTCATCAATGGTCACAATCTAAGTTCAATAAAACGCAGAGAAATTGCTTATATTCGCAGAGATATAGGCATGATATTCCAAAGTCATCAATTGCTCATGGACAAAACTGTCTTTGATAATGTGTCACTCCCCCTGGTTATCGAAGGCCATACTAGAAAAAATATCGCTAAGCGCGTTGACGCAGCCCTCGAAATGGTTGGATTGCGTGATAAAGCTAAAAATCTTCCAATTACATTGTCAGGCGGTGAACAACAGCGTGTTGGTATTGCTAGAGCAGTGGTCAATCGTCCTCCATTATTACTAGCCGATGAGCCTACAGGTAACCTCGATCCTAAGCTTTCAATGGAGATCATTAGGCTGTTTGAGGACTTCAATCAAGCGGGGGTGTCTGTCTTTATTGCTACCCATGATTTAGGGCTTATAGCGCGCATGAAGTATCGAACGTTGACGCTAAAAAATGGACAAATGATAACTGATGGGCTTAACGAGCAATCGAACCAAGGTTTGTACGTATGAGTCTATTGTTTAAAGGGCGCGCGCAAGGCGCTGAATCAGTCAAAATTGGTATGTTTCAATTGCTAATTATGTTTTTTACCGATCATCTGCGCCAGGCTGTAAATAGCCTTGGCGAGTTGTGGCGCTCACCCTTTGCCTCATTGATGACAATTGGCGTGTTAGGTTTTAGTATCACCCTCCCTAGCACGCTTTACGTGCTGGTCAAAAACACCGAACAAATCAGTCAACAGTGGGAACAGGCATCAGAAATTTCCTTATTTTTACGAGAGGGGGTGACTGATGCGAGTGCTCAACAACTATTAACCCGATTACGATTATGGCCAGAAGTCGCTGAGGTCGCTTATATAAGCGCGGATGAGGGCTTAAAAGAATTTCAAATGTTATCCGGGCTTGGTGACGCATTAGACTACTTAGAAACAAATCCATTGCCGGCAGTGGTACTAGTGGTGCCTACCAGTAAGCATGCGAGCCCCACGTCAGCCGGGATATTACTCGATAAATTGCGTAAAGAGAGAGAAGTTGAGATTGGTAAACTAGATATTGAATGGCTCGAACGTCTCTACGCGCTTATAGGAATTGCAAAGGACTTAGTGACACTGCTAGCGGTACTTCTGTTTTTTGCCGTTGTGCTCATCATTGGTAACACTATTAGGCTTAATATTCTCAGTAAAAGAGATGAAATTGTTGTGATGAAACTGGTTGGAGCCACTGATGCTTTCATTCAACGACCATTTTTGTATACCGGTTTTTGGTACGGTTTCCTAGGTGGCATTATGGCTTGGATAACGGTACTAATCATTCTGTTATGGGTTGATTACAGTATGCAAGATTTCATGGAAAAGTATCAAGTTAACTTTAATTTGACATCTATGGACTTGAGTACATTAATATTTATGCTTTTGGTATCTGTAAGTTTAGGAATTACTGGGTCACTGTTGTCTGTGCAACGCCATGTAAAAGATATTGAGCCCAGATAGGTTTGTCTATTTCTTAATTGGCTTACTTTGTTACTAATATATTTTTTATTTTTTTTGGGGGGGGGCCTTTGCAAAAAAAATCTAGAAAATCCGTTGCTCAATGAATAGGTGACATTACAAAACCAGTTTGATGCATTCGAAAAGCTTTCTTTGGCAATAAAATTAGTTGCTGTTTTAGTTGCGATATTGTTCGCTTTTGAGTTAAAAAATCCCGAAATTATCCTCGTGCTCAATAGCATTTGTTGGGTCTAAGATGCTATCTGGAAAACTTTTCAATCCAGATTTGCAGACAGATTAGTGGCAGTAGAGAGTCAACTATCAAGTGGGTCTAGTATGCCAATATTCAATTTAATACGGTCTGGGAAGCAAAGCCAAGAGGCTTAATATCGCTAGTGACAGAATACCTGCGACATTCAGCTAAACCTACAGTCGTCTTCCCTCATTTTGTACTTCTTGGTTTGGGCGTGTATGTGGTGCTTTTTCTTTAGTATCTAAATATCAGCAAAACATGAGTTTTAACCTTGAGCTTTAGTTTTCGGGAAGTAGTCAGATAACGCTTGGCGCATGTCATTACTCCAACGAATTGAATCGTTGAAAATGCCATGCAGTTCTTTCTGCGATATATCTAAGCTCTCAGCTTGTGCCATTATCTTGCCCCACAAACCGGCTTCAAATGCTTTAGCTGTTTGTAGGTATTGCGCATAATCACCATCAACACCCAGCAGCGCTTGTTTAATGTCCGTACTAATCGGTAACTTCTCAAGAATACTCGCCATTTCCCCATCTAAAATAGTATCGAGTAGCGAAAATAGACCGACAATAAATGCTGACATCGCCTTATTTTTGCCATGTTTATGCATTTCGAATAGCTCACAAAATTTAGCTCTAACTAGTGATACTTGGAGCAACTCTACAGGCTTGTCATCGTTTAGACTGGCAAGCGATAGTAACGCAATGAATTTTTTGACTTCAACTTCACCAAGATAATGCAATGCATGGCGCAGTGAAGTAATTTTCTCGCGCTTGTTGATCATTGGATTGTTAATAAACCGCAGTAATAAATACGATAACGCAGCGTCACGCTCGATAATATGCGCAACTTTTTCCAGGTCAAAGTGAGAATTTGCGCTATGCGACATTAACTCTAATAGTGTTATTTTTGATGATGGTAAAGACTTTGCCGTTTTCGTATTGGGTTGAGTGAAAAAATAGCCCTGAAAATAATCAAAACCTAGGTCAAGACACATAGCAAATTGGTCTAGTGTTGAAACTTGCTCCGCAACTAGTTGAATGCCCGAAGCTGCTAAATTTGGGATATGTTGTTCGAGCATTTGAGAACTGATTTTGTTGATATCAACTTTCACAATATCGATGTAAGGATATGGCGCCAGAACCGCTGATTGAAGACGATTATCATTTAGCGCAATTTGATAGCCAGCGTTTTTGAGCAATTGACATGCATTCATCAAACTCGTATTCATAGCCGGATTTTGTGTGAGTTCGACAACGATATTATCCGGAGTCAGCTCCTCTGGAAAACGGTTAATGATGGTTTCGGGTAAAAAATTGATAAAGGCACGTTTATTTCCAGAAATATCATCGATACCTAATGTGTTAAATCTCGAATTAATTATTTCTGTTTTCTTAGGTTCGTGTTCAGGGTAGGTACCATTTGCCCCATCTCTGAATAAAAGCTCATAGGCAAATAGATCTTGTTCTTTGTCTAAGATCGGCTGGCGAGCAATAAATGCAAACATCTATATTTCCTTCAGTGGCGTTTAACTAATGGTATTATTCATATTCTGCGCCCAATGCATGGCTTCATAATAAAGCGTGTACAAGCGTCCACTGCTGAGTTCAAATTGCAGTGCAATGTAATCTATTTGGTCCCAATCAGCCTCTTCAAATGCAAAACAAGCTCTCATTTGCAGTCCCATTGTGGAGTCAATATTTTTTTTACACAAGGCATCGCGCAGCTCTTGCCCAACAGGAAGTTTCTCCACCACAATTTCCATAGGTTGATCTAGTAATGCATCGATCATAGAAAATAAGCCCAACAAAAAGCTCGTTGGTGGGTTTTCAGGTAACTCTAGTTCAACTGACATGAGCGAGCAAAAACGCGCTCTAACTAATGATTGAATGAGAAGTTCAGTTGGTTTTTCACCACGCATGTTAGCGAGTGCAAGCAGAGCAATAAATTTCTTAATTTCAACATGACCCATGTAGTTAATTGCATGCTGAAGCGATTCGATTTTTTGTCGTTTATTAATCATGGGATTATTGATAAAACGCATCAGTTTGTAAGCTAATCCGACGTCTTTCTCGATCACCTTGACGACTTCTTTAGCATCAAAATTAGGTGAGTTGCTCAAACTAACAAGTTCGGTGACTGAGTGCAGCGATGCATTCAAATCACGATGGCGTATCATTTCTGGGCGCGCTAAGAAGTAACCTTGAAATAGCTTTACACCGATTGCTTTGAATCGCTCAAACTGCTCATGAGTTTCTACTTTTTCAGCAATAGTCTTAATGCCTTGGGCATTCAGTGTTTGAATTTTTGCGATTGCAACTGCGCCTTGCTTCTCGATTTCCTCAACTTCAACTTTGATAAAGTCGATGAAAGGAAGGAATACGTCCCACTTTGGAGAGAAATCATAATCATCGAGTGCCAGTTGGTAACCCAAGTCGCGAATATGCTTGCAGGCTTGAACTAGCTCATCGTTAACTTCAACAGTTTCAACAATTTCAATTACTACGCTCGATGGGTCAAGCGTTGAAGGGAATCGATATAGCAGGGTGTCTTTGTGAAAATTAATGAATGCCGGTTTATTGAACGTAATATCCTCAATACCAACAGTCAAATGGCTGTTAGCAATCATACTACTTGTGGCTTCATCGGGAGACATATCAGGAAAACAATTGCTATCTCCATCCCTGAATAATAACTCATAAGCAAATACACGTTTTTCAACATTATAAATAGCTTGTCTTGCAACATATGAAAACATTTGTTAACTGCTCGAAAATGTAAGCAAATTTAATAATAAATTGCCTACTTTTGTGATCGTTTTACGAATTTAGCATATAATAATAAAGTGTTATTCCTTAATTTGAAAGAAATTAGGTAAAATACCAACTATTTCACACTTTACACTTGAAATTTAAGTGAGAGGCCTTATATTTGGTGGGATAGTTTAATCGAACTTTCGTTCTAGTATATTGTCTACTGATACACAGTTGGTTCAGACATGCTGAAAGTAAACTTTGAGAATGAAGTAACGAGGTAAAAATGAGTACAAAAATGCAAACATTAGCATTAAGCGTCCCGCGCAGTGGCAGTATCGAAAGCTACGTTCAAGCGGTGAGTCGCATCAATATGCTTACAGCAGATGAAGAAAATTCTTTAGCTGTGCGTCTTTTTGACGACGGCGATCTTGAAGCCGCGCGAAAACTAGTTATGTCGCACTTGCGCTTCGTTGTGCACGTTGCAAAATCATACGCAGGCTATGGCTTACCACAAGCAGACCTGATACAAGAAGGTAACATTGGCTTGATGAAAGCAGTAAAGCGCTTTGATCCTAATGTTGGTGTCCGTTTGGTATCGTTTGCTGTGCATTGGATAAAAGCAGAGATACACGAATTTGTATTAAAGAACTGGCGTATAGTCAAAGTTGCGACGACTAAGGCTCAACGTAAATTGTTTTTTAACTTACGCAAATCTAAGAAACGTTTAGGTTGGTTTACGCATGCAGAGGTACAAAAAGTCGCTGAGGAACTTGGTGTAAGCACTAAGGAAGTATTACAAATGGAAGCTCGTATGAGTAGCCACGATGCTTCTTTCGATTTATCAGCTGACGATGATGAGTCAAGCACTTTTGCACCAGCGCAGTATCTTGAAGATAAAACGACGGATGTTGAAATGGACGTTATCAATAGCGATCATGATAAAAATGCATCCAATAGCTTGCATGTAGCGATTAAAACGCTTGACGCAAGAAGCCAGCATATTATAGAAACGCGTTGGTTGTCGGACGACAAAATGACGTTGCAAGACCTAGCTAACGAATATCAGGTATCAGCTGAGCGTGTTCGCCAAATAGAAAAGAATGCAATGAAAAAACTACAGGCCGCTATGGCTTAATAAACTATGTAGCTGCTTGTAGCATTACTATTTAGAATGGATATACAGGAAAGCGCTAATGGAGACATAAGCGCTTTTTTTGTGTTTAGTAATGTTGCAGATACTTAACCTGAAGACAAATAAGGATTATCCCTATGCATAAAATAACCGATCTACTTGAGCTACCCAGTTTATTATTAGGACGTTGTTTACTTGGGCTTTATTTTATTGTGCCTGGCGTTCAAAAAATCACACAATATGAATTTATGACCCAATACATGTCTAAGCATAGTGTCCCATTTATCAACGAATTACTTCCGATAACCATCGCATTACAAATTTTGCTGGGGCTAGTTGTTATTTTCGGTTTTAAAGCTAAGCTATCTGCTTTTTTGTTGGCGGGCATGACTCTGGTTATTAGTATATACATGCATAATTTCTGGAACTTACCTGAGGGAGGAAATGTAATACATGAAACGCAAAATTTCTTCAAAAACATGGGGATTATGGCTGGATTGTTAGTCTTATCCGCAAGGGGAGCAGGACAATTTAGCGTAGATAATTGGTTGTTTGAGCGCAAGCGTAATTTAGCTTAGCGCGGAAGGAGTATAACTGGCCCAACTTTTCTGATTTGGGTCAGTTGTTGTGGGAATTTATTTATCTTTTTTAAGCGGAATAACCCAGTATTTGGCAGTAAAGTTAGCTACTGAAGTGTCACCATCGTGAATTTCAACGGTGAGTTCAATAGGGCACTTTTTATTTCTTTTTAGTAAGTCAAAGCGGGCCTTCACTGACTCAATATTACAAATCGCACGTGGGCGCATTGTAATTGGTTTATTATAGTGAATATTACCATCACCGAGCACTATTTCTCCTTCTAAATTTTTTTGTTTTAGTTGCAAAAATATCATTCCCCAACCCGTAAGTGTTGCTTGCGAAAAGATGCTGCCAGCAAACATTGAACCATGCAGGTTAATGTTTCTGTTTAATGACGCTCTTGTTTCTATGGTCCGTTCTGTATACTGATGTAATTTGATTCCCATGTGTTCTGTAATCGGGATATTTTCATGCCACGTATCTTGCAACTCTTTACACCATTTTGGATGCAATACGAGTACATTATTGTCCACTAATATTTTGAACATGTGCGTCCGTTTTAGTGTACCAAGCTCGGAAGGTGCTTTACTTTCAATTTCGAAACCACATGCTGAAAAAAATGACATTGACGTTTCACGAGAATTTGTAACAGCTCGTTTCGCACCTAAGTCGCGAGCTACAGCCTCCAATGCACCTAATATAATTTGACCAACACCTTTACGGCGGTATCCTTTATCAACGGCGATGTGTCTAATCTGGGCCTCTTCAGAGGAATTTAAATGTATTCGACCACATGCAACAATCTGTCCTGATGGACTCAAAACAACCCTATGTTCGCTAACTGTTTCATATTCATCTTTCTCTGAACCTAGAGGAAAACCCCAAGGCTCACGAAGCTCTTGCCATCTAAAATTAAAATAGTCACTGAGTTCTTGTTCTGATTTAGGTGTTGATATGGTAAACAATAGCTAACCTCGTTTCATTCTTGAGCGGTGACTTTGTATTTTATTAATCGCATAGTGTAACTTGAATAGTGTAGCTCGAATAGCGCAAAGGTAACTAGTCGCCAGTAGGATTGTAAGCTTGTATAAAAAAGGTAGCAATGGCGTTTAGTTTAGGTTTCTATCCAAAAAGTTACAGGACCGTCATTGACCAGTTTTACAGCCATATCTGCACCGAAAACGCCGCTTTGGCATTCACTGAATTCAGTCGAAACATGCTTAATGAAAGCGCTATAGATAAACTCTCCGTGGGCTGGCGTCGCCCCTTTCGAAAAGCCAGGTCGGTTACCTTTTGTCGTATCTGCGACTAATGTAAATTGGGATACTACCAATAGCTCGCCGTTGATATCCGAAAGACTTTTATTCATCTTGCCATCGGTATCAGTAAATATCCTAAGATTAAAAACCTTGCGAGCCATTTTTTGGATCTGTAACCCACCGTCATCTTTCTCAACGCCAAGTAGAAGTAGAATACCAGAGTCAATGCTAGCTACTGTTTCTTCATTAATGCTAACAGAAGCTGATTCGACGCGCTGCACTAGCCCTTTCAAACTCGGGTTCCTGTTTCGAACATATTATTCATTATGTTCGTGAGTTCAGTGCCTATACCAAGCTCGGACATGCTGTGACCAGCGTTATTAACGATTTTTAATGTCGATTGAGGTAGTGACTTATGCACACTATGGGCAGCTTCCAATTTGCAAACCATGTCATAACGGCCATGAACAATATGACATGGGATATCTTTAATATTTGCAATATTGCCCATTATATAGTTTTCCTCAATAAAACATTTATTGAGGAGATAGTGACATTCTAGCAGGGCCAAGCTTTTTATTTGCTTATCAGCGCTCAAATCACTCATCATTACATTTGGTTCAATAAGCCGTGAGATGCAGCCTTCCCAATCAAACCATGATTTTAATGCTGCGGCACTGACGTCGTGATCATTACTTTGGAATAAACTAATAAATTGCTTACAAACTGCGTCGGATGAAGATAAATCAATAATCCGTCTTGAAAACTTTTCGTAGGCGTCCGGATATACCTGCGCTGCGCCCCCTGAAGGCAATAGGAACCAGTCTGCGTCTTCTTTACGGGCAAGGAATACACCACGTAAAACCATTGAGATAACAAATTCAGGGTATTGAATAGCGTAAATTAATGCCAAAGTCGAGCCCCATGACCCACCAAAAACGACCCATTGATGGATGCCCAGATGTTGGCGAATAGCCTCAAAATCCTGAACTAATAACTGTGTAGTATTATTATCGGTATCCCCAGACGGAGTAGATCGTCCACACCCTCGTTGGTCGACACCAATAACTCGGTACTTTAGCGGATTAAATGGCCATTGGTAGTTATCACATAAACCAGCCCCAGGACCACCATGCATGTATATTATGGGGATACCTTGTGGATTTCCGCTTTGCTCAACGTACAGTTGATGTCCATCTGAAACAGCAATAGTTTGACAGTGATAAACAGCGTTATCGTGAAACCTTCGGCTCATATCTTGCGATGAATTAAGCACTGCAAAGCAGTCTTTTGAAATATGAAAAACAGATTAACATTCGGTGTTCTCTTTTTAATTTTTTATCAAAATGTATACTATTGTTTGAATTCTAGCGATCTTAAAGTATCATTTTAGCAGGTATTGTTGATAATTTAATAAAGTTTACTTAATTAATGTCCGCATCAAAGTTGGCTTAGTAACCGCTCAGTTAAACATCACTTATCCTATGTGAAGTGATGGGGCCTGTGCAAGTTATGATTTTCATATTAAAGAAAAAGGAGATTTACATGATCCGTTTAATTTTTTGTATTTGCTTGCTGTCCCTATCGGGCTGCCAATCAACCGTAGATAACGCATATTATGGTATGTGGGAGAAACTGGGTGTTGAAAAAAGAGATATATTAGTGGATCGTGTTGAAGACGCTCAAGATTCCCAAAAAGATGCGCAAGAGCAATTTGCGTCAGCCTTAGATGAGTTTAGTGCTCTCATTAACTACGATGGCGGGGAGTTGGAAGATGTTTACACCAATTTAAGTGATCAATTAGAGGTTAGCAAAGAAAGTGCTGCCTCAGTAAGTCAACGGATAGATAAAGTAGAAGCAGTGGCTAACGCGTTATTCGTAGAGTGGAAAAACGAAATTGATATAATTTCAAGCGCTAAGCTAAAGCGTGACAGCCAACGTAAATTAGCCGAAACTAAACGAAAATATGCCTCTTTGCTGGTTTCAATGAGAAAAGTGGAAAAGAGTATGGACCCAGTACTGGTTGCTTTGCAAGACAATGTGTTAGCGCTAAAGCACAACTTAAATGCAAACGCGATTGGTGCGCTTCAAGGTGAATTTAATAGTATCAAACAAGACGTCGGTAGCTTAATAAAAGAAATGAATGCGGCTATTACGCAATCAGATGATTTTATTAAAAGCATCAAAGGCTAGTCAATATTTTTTAATAGAGCCCACTTTATGGGCTCATGCGCTCATGCGCTTATGCAAGTTACTCTGTAATATAGCGGCAACGTTTCACCAACAATATTTCACCAACGATGCTCACTCCGCGTCTACCGTGTCAATATCGAAACCCATCTTGTGCATAATATCTCTTGCTGATTCTGGTATGCGATTCGGGTTATCTTTTTTCAGATCCGCATCGTAAGGTAACGGTTGGCCTGTAAATGCATGTAAAAATGCTTCACACAACAGTTCTGAATTGGTGGCATGGCGCAAATTGTTAACTTGACGCCTAGTACGTTCATCAGTCAGCACTTTTAATACATTAATGGGAATCGAAACGGTGACTTTTTTAACCTGCTCGTTTTTTCTACCGTGTTCTGCATAAGGGTGTATATATTTACCATTCCACTCAGCCATGAGAATCCTTTTTTTTTGGTTATATCAAAATTCTAACTGGTCTAGGGAAAATATCAATCTAGAAGTGTAAACTTCTTGACGTCTAAGCGTATAAAACGTAATTTAGACGTCTAAACGTCCATAAGTGAGCAGTAAAACAATGGTTTCATATGCCCAAGGCATCGATGCACTAAATCAATCTCTATCTGAATTACGGGATATTGATGTTTCCTTCGAATTTTTCCCACCAAATTCTGAGGTGATGGAAAATACATTATGGAAATCTGTTGAACGCCTGGCACCGCTAAAACCTAAATATATGTCTGTCACTTACGGAGCCAATAGTGGTGAAAGAGATAGAACCCACGACGTGGTTAAACGAATTTATAAAGAAACAGGTGTGCCAACGGCGCCACATTTGACATGTGTAGACGCAACTCCGGATGAATTAAAGCAAATTGCACAAGACTATTGGGATTCTGGCATCCGAAGAATTGTGGCTTTGCGTGGTGATCTGCCAAAGGGCGTTGATAAAACTGACATGTATGCCTCGGATCTAGTGAGTTTGTTAAAAGACGTTGCTGATTTCGATATCTCCGTTGCGGCATATCCAGAAAAACATCCGGAAGCGCCAAACGCACAATTTGATTTGTTGAATCTAAAACGTAAGGCCGAAGCTGGCGCAAATGAAGCGATTACCCAATTTTTCTTTGATACTAGCGTCTTTTTACGTTTCAGGGATAGAGCTGCCGCGGCCGGTATCGATTTAGATATTGTGCCTGGTATATTGCCCGTAACTAATTACCAAACACTCCAACGATTTGCCGGATTCACCAATGTACACGTACCTAATTGGTTACATAAAATGTACGATGGCTTAGAAGCTGATGACCAAGCTACTAGAAACTTGATGGGTGCAAACATCGCTATGGATATGGTAAAAGTGTTGGCCAAAGAGGGAGTTAAGCACTTTCACTTTTATACGTTAAACCGTTGTGAGTTAAGTTATGCCATATGCCATATGCTAGGGTTGCGTAGTCAAAAGTAAGCATTCTCGCAAGATAGGTTTAAGTTCGACACTGTTAGAGGTAAACTGTAAGTCTTGTTTAGCATGTTTTGTGTTTCATTTTGAGCCATCAAAATACGCTGTTAACAGCAAAAAGTGGAGCTTGCTGAGTTGAATCTACCCGATAGTATCGCTAAAAAAATAGGTTATTACCAACCGTTAATCATCGATATTGGTAAGGCTTTTATTGATCATATACGGTCTGAGAGGATCACAGTTTCGGCTGGTCACTTGGCTTACGTATCCTTGCTTTCCCTTGTTCCCGTGATAATGGTTTTTTTCATGATCATGTCAGCCTTTCCAGCCTTTGCCGAAGTGAGAGGCCAACTAGAAAATTTCATATTCAATAACTTTGTACCCACAGCTGGTAATGTAGTCCAAGATTATATGACTGACTTTGTGGCCAATGCATCTGGTATGGGCGCTGTCAGTATTATCTCACTATTGGTAGTTGCACTATTATTAATATCCAACATTGATAAAACTTTTAATCATATATGGCGAACCCAAGTCCAACGCCCGATCATTTATACCTTCGCTATTTATTGGATGGTAATCACTTTAGGTCCATTGCTAATAGGCTCTAGCATAGTGGTGAGTTCTTATTTAGCAGGGCTTGCCACTTTTGCTGAAGAATATACACCTGGGCTGGGAACATTCTTTCTGAAATTTGTGCCAAGTTTTGCTGCCATTGGTGCGTTTTTGATTCTATACATGATCGTCCCCAATCGACCAGTTAGAGCTAAATATGCCCTGTGTGGAGCAATATTGGCTACCGTATTGTTTGAGTTTTCTAAGAAGGTATTTGCGTTATATGTTACCAACTTTCCGTCTTATGAGGTTATATACGGTGCTTTGGCAGTCATCCCTATTCTGTTTTTATGGGTTTATTTGAGTTGGGTTGTGGTTCTATTGGGGGCGGTTTTCACATATAGCATCACTGTTACTTGTGATGCTCGTGACGAACTAGCTGAGAAGGAAAGGAATGGTGAGTTAAGCTATAATGATGGTGATGCCTCAACCGTGTCACCCGATAATCTAAAGCACGGCGATGCCAAGCAAACCGTATCGTAAGTATTAATGAATATTTAATGTGGGTGTTGTTAATCCTTTTCTTATCCTATTTATTCGCCATTTGACAAGGAGCATCATGCGCAAAACTATTTTCCAGATACTGATTGGTATTAACTTATTTATCTTGTTTATCTCTTTCTTTGCGCCAGTTATTACTTGGTTTTTGCTCCTCACAATACCTCTGTTAATGATTGCTATACACGACAGCAGGCAAAAAAAACATGCAATATTGCGCAACTTCCCTTTGATAGGAAGAGCGCGGTGGATTATTGAGAGTGTCAGGCCTTTTGTTCAGCAATACATACTAGAGACCGACACTGGCGGCGCTCCTATAAGTCGCATGTTCCGAAATATTGTTTACCAGAGAGCGAAAAATAGTATCGATACTATTCCATTTGGCACACAGCTTGATACTTACAAAACTGGGTATGAATGGATCGGTCATTCTTTATCTGCACTGAATGTCGAGGATATTGACTTAGACCCCCGAGTCACCATTGGCAGTCGCCACTGCAAGCAACCCTATTCTGCTAGCATCCTGAATATTTCAGCAATGAGTTTTGGTAGCTTAAGCAAACCAGCATTACAAGCACTGAATAAAGGTGCCAAATTGGGTGGTTTTTATCATAATACAGGCGAGGGTGGTGTTAGTCCTTATCATCTTGAATATGGCGCTGATGTGGTATGGCAAATAGGAACGGGCTACTTTGGCTGCAGAAATGATAGCGGTGGTTTTGACCCAGATAAGTTTAAACAGCAAGCTTCACATACAAATATTAAAATGATAGAAATTAAATTATCCCAAGGCGCAAAACCTGGCCATGGAGGGATTTTACCTGCAAGCAAAAACACGCAAGAAATCGCTGATATTCGAGGCGTGAAAGTGGGTACTCAAGTTGACTCACCGGCTACGCACAGCGCTTTTAAGACGCCTGTTGAGCTTATTACTTTCATACAAACCTTGAGAGACCTTAGCGGCGGAAAGCCAATAGGTATAAAGTTAGCACTGGGCAGACGCAGCGAGTTTGCCGCTATTTGCAAAGCCATGGTTGAACTCAATATAACGCCAGACTTTGTTACTGTAGACGGTGGTGAAGGCGGAACAGGTGCTGCACCACTTGAATATTCTAACTCTATTGGTTCACCGCTGCGTGAAGCATTGGCTTTTGTAGACGATTGTTTAGTTGGGTTTGGTGTAAGAGAAGATATTAAAATTATAGCCTCAGGTAAAATAATATCAGGTTTCCACTTGGTCAAAAATCTTGCTTTGGGAGCGGATATTTGTAATAGCGCCAGAGGCATGATGCTAGCATTAGGTTGTGTGCAATCATTATCTTGTAATACCAATGAATGCCCAACAGGAGTTGCGACTCAAGATCCGTCTTTGTCTTCTGGGCTTATACCTGCTAATAAAGCGGTAAGAGTGCATCAGTTTCATAAAAAGACAGTGTATGCTTCGGTAGATATCATCTCAAGCGCCGGACTCGCATTACCTTGTGACCTGAATCGTACACATATATTTAGACGGGTTAATCAGCAAAAGGTAATGCGTTACGATGAGATATTTCCGCATATGGTAATTGGCGGATTTCTGCAAGATTGTATACCTGAGCTTTATAAAATTGATATTGCAGAAGCGAAAGCAAATTCATTTGCACCCAAGAAAATACTTACCAGTATTAATCAGCAAATGAAATCGCTGTGTGAAAACTCATAACAGATAGAGGTATTAATCTATAAAGGCAGTTTCTAAAATATGTTGAGTAAAATTTTTACGTAGGTAAAATCCTCTTGGACGTGTTTTTATTAACTGCCCATCTTCACCGATGGCCTCAGTAACCACTGAGCCATTAGCTGCTTTAGGGCGAAGCTGCAAATAACTTCCAACCGTGGCGTCAATTCGCTCAACTTGCCCTAAGCTAATCATATCCATCAGCTCTTCCCAATCATGTTGCAATTGCGCGTTTTGTTCGACGGTGGGTCGCCACAAAATTGGATAGCCTACGGTGCGCTCCCCCGGAGGTATTTCTCTCTCTCCTTGCACGGGTAGCCACAAGACACACTGCAATTTATTACGGACATTACAGTTTTTCCAATTAACGCTGGTGTTATTAGTGAGCGGCGCATAACAGACATAGGTAGTTTCAAGTGGCTTGTTTTCATATGACAGAGGTAGTGTTTTCAGTTCAACACCTAGCTCTGGAAAATCTTGCTCCGGTTTAGATCCGGCACTAGCGCCTAACCAAAGTTCGATTAGTTGTCCTGTCCAACCTTTCTGAGTTTTGAAATTAACCGGTATCTCAATGTTAGCAGATCTCGCTAAATCACCTAGACTCAAACCTGCTAGACCTTTTGCTCGTTGCATTAATTCCTCGATCGATGAGGGAGGATTATGTGGCGTTTGTATTGATTGCATGTAATTTAGGCCTCACTTATTAAATAATTAACGCTATTGCTTTGCATAACTCATAGTTTATGGAAGAATGGTGCAATATAAAAGTATAAATGCGCTGGGTAGTCTAAGTGATTGATGCCGAAGGATTCCGCGCGAATGTTGGCATTATTATATGCAATAAAATGGGTCAAGTATTTTGGGCCCGTCGCTATGGTCAACATTCATGGCAATTTCCACAAGGCGGAATTGACCAAGGGGAAACAGCTGAACAGGCAATGTACAGGGAACTTCACGAAGAAGTGGGGTTACTTGAGAAAGACGTAAGTATAGTTGGAGTGACACGCAACTGGCTTCGTTATAAACTGCCTAAACGTCTTGTAAGAAAGGGATCTAGCCCTGTATGCATTGGCCAAAAACAGAAATGGTTTTTGCTTACATTAAAGTGTGATGAAAAAGATGTGGATCTTTTACAGTCAGGGCATCCTGAATTTGACGATTGGCGTTGGGTTAGTTACTGGTATCCCATACGTAATGTGGTATCGTTTAAACGCGACGTTTATCGAAAAGTCATGAAAGAGTTTTCGCCGATAGTATTACCTGCGCAAAAAACCCATTCTAATTTGCCTAACAGCAACCGAAAAAATAAACGGCGTCGACCAAGACCGCAAACATAGGGCAAAGGCAGATATTGCTCGAAGTTTGCTGTACTCGTTTTGTTAACTGCAACGGAGCCTAATGCATGCTAACAACCCTGAAAAGAATAGTTCAAGAGATTAACCAAATTCCAGGGTTAGAGCCGGCTCTGGAGCGTCTTGTGATGTTGGTCAGAGAAACCATGAAAGTGGATTCATGTTCCATTTATTTGGCTGATTATAAAAACCAAGTGCTTGTATTAAAAGCCACGGAGGGGCTTGAAAAAAGCGCGGTTAATAAGGTTAAAATAGGCTTCAATGAGGGTCTTATAGGCTTAGTCGGGCAGCGAGAAGAGCCACTTAATATTGAAAATGCACCTCTACACCCGCGTTTTAAACACTATCCTGAAGTTAATGAAGACGCCTTCTTCGCCTTTATTGGTACACCAATAATCCACCAGCGCAAATTGCTGGGGGTTATCTCGATGCAGCAAAAATCTATTCGCCGTTTTAGCGAAGACGAAGAAGCTTTCTTAGTGACGCTTGCTACCCAAATCGGATTAGAGATTTCGAACGCCGAAATTCGAGGTGCGCTAGATGTTAACTCTGAAACAACTATTGATACACATAAAAGCATCAGCGGAGTGCCAGGTGCACCAGGTTTAGCTTTAGGGCAAGCTGTGGTGCTCAATATGAAGCACGAACTGAGTCAACTCATGGTTCGCAAAACTACGGACCAAAAAAAAGAAATTGAACGTTACCGCCAGGCTGTTGAGCTCACAAGAACTCAAGTTGCCAGTTTGTCAGATAATCTTGGCGATAGTCTCCCCGAAGACGTGAAAGCCATATTTCAGCTTTATGACCAACTTCTTGATGCTAACAGCCTAGGAAGAGAAGTAGAGCAAAAAATCCGAGAGTATTGGGATGCAGCATCTTCATTAAAATTAGTTGTAGAAGGTTATGCAGCTCGGTTTGCAGCTATGGAAGACCCGTATATGCAAGAAAGAGCAGTTGATATAGTCGACCTGTCTAATCGTATATTGCACAACATCATGAATGGGTCAGGCTCACCAATAAATACTGAGCGAACTATACCAGACAATGCCATTCTCGTTGCTCGTGAAGTGTCGGCACCCATGCTCGCTGAATTTCCTGCTGGTAAATTAAAAGCTATCGTTTCGATTCAAGGCTCTAATAATTCTCACGCAGCGATCTTAGCACGCGCTATGGGGGTTCCTGCTGTCATGGGGTTGGGCGGAGTTCCGCTTAGTTTGTTAAATCATCAAGAACTTTTTGTTGATGGTTACTCAGGTCAGGTTGTTTTGGCGCCCAAACAACAAGCTCGTGCTGAATTTCTGCAATTAATTGCGGAAGAAGAGGCACTAAACCAACGTATTGAGAGTGAATCGGACCGACCTGCGAAAAGTGTAGATGGCTGTGAAATGATGCTGTTGGTAAATGTAGGTCTTTCGGCAGATTTAGAAATGGAACAAAACAAACAAGGTGCTGGCGTAGGTCTATACCGTACTGAAATCCCATTTATGTTGAGAGAGCGTTTTCCATCAGAACAGGAGCAATTTGAGCTTTATCATAGTTTGTTAAGTGCGCATCCAAATAAAGAGATGACGATGCGTACATTGGATGTAGGAGGCGATAAGCCTTTGTCATACTTCCCTATATCAGAAGAAAATCCGTTTTTGGGTTGGCGTGGTATTCGGTTGACTTTGGATCACCCCGAAATTTTTCTGATGCAAGTTAGAGCTATGCTAAGAGCTAGCATAGGCTTAACCAACTTGCAGATTTTGTTACCCATGGTGTCTAGTATTAGCGAGATTGACGAAGCAAATAGACTTATAAAACAAGCTTTCTATGAAGTAAAAGAAGAAGCAATAAAAACTAATAAAGTGTTATCCAAACCTGCTATTGGAGTAATGTTAGAAGTTCCGGCGGTGATATTCCAGTTAGAGCAGATAGCAAAAAAAGTTGATTTTTTTTCAGTGGGTACAAACGATTTGACTCAATACCTTTTAGCTGTTGATCGTAATAACTCTCGTGTCGCTCAATTATATTCAAGTTATCATCCGTCGGTATTAATCGCACTTAATCAAATTGTGCAAATATCTAACCTTTGCAATATTCCTGTGACAGTTTGTGGCGAGTTGGCTGGCGAGCCTAGCGGTGCGCTGATATTGATGGCAATGGGCTATCGTAAGTTGAGTATGAATGCACATAGTTTGCGTAAGATTAATTGGGTTATTCGCAACGTAGCTATTTCTGAATTAGAGGCATTGCTATCACAAATATTGTCATGTCCAGGTCCTGAGCAAGTTAAACAGATAGTAGACCAATATCTTGAAATGAGAGGACTAGGTGGACTAGTCAGAGCAGGTTCTTGACGTTTTTATCATGCACTGCGGTTTTTAAAGAATGAGTAAAATGTAAATGGATCCAAATCTCGAAATATTTTTATTGTGCGCAATGTTAGGTTCAATTGTGGGTGTGTTAGCCGGTTTACTTGGTATCGGTGGTGGCCTATTAATCGTTCCGGCGATGGTCTTTTTGTTGCATTTCTTTCTACAGATAGATATTGAAATTGGGATGCCTATTGCGGTTGCCACCTCTTTATCCACGGTCATTATGACAGGCTTATCCTCAGCGCGAAGTCACTATAAATTGGGTAACTTAGATAAACGCATTATTACGTATTGCGCTTTTGGTATTGCGATTGGCGCAACCCTCGGCGCGCAGTTTGCTAGTTCTATATCAGGTGTAATACTTCAGCGTATTTTTGCTGTGCTAGTTATTTTAATTGCGCTACAAATGGTGTTTGGTTCTCGAAAAGCCTCACAACATACTATCGGCAAAGCGGGACTAGGCGGTATTGGTGTAGGCGCTGGTTTTATTTGTGCGCTCATGGGCATTGGTGGTGGTGCATTGATTGTTCCTGCACTAATGTGGTTTCAGGTTAATATCAGAAAAGCGATAGGTTGTGCCGCCTTTAGCGGTATCATAGTCGCGATTTTTGGTACATTGAATTTTGTCATTATGGGTTGGAAAAACCCTGATTTACCAGAATGGTCGTTGGGTTATGTATATTTGCCTGCAACCTTCGGCATTATAGCAACGTCTATGCTAACGGCTCCAATTGGTGCTAAACTTGGGCAAAAATTAGATACTGCTAAATTGAAGAAAGTGTTCGCTGCCTTCTTAGTATTAGTCAGCATACGCATGATCATAGGAATTGAGTAATACATGACGATCTCAGCACAAAATATCCCTGCACATTTGGATTTTCCAACAATAAACGCTGTTATTTTCGAAATAGGCCCAATTGCACTGCGCTGGTATGGCGTTATGTATCTAATTGGTTTCTTAGCTGCATTTTGGTTAGCTAATAGGCGTCTATCTCGAACTGATTGGAGTAAAGAACAGCTCAGCGACTTGCTGTTTTGGGGCTTCATGGGCGTTGTATTAGGTGGTCGTATTGGTTATGTGCTTTTCTACAATTTTAGCGTTTTTCTGGATAACCCATTATATCTGTTCCGTATTTGGGAAGGTGGAATGTCCTTCCATGGAGGCTGTCTAGGCGTTATTGTTGCCGCTTTTATGTTCGCTAAAAAACAAGGCTGGGCATTTTTACGCGTCGGTGATTTTATTGCTCCATTAGTGCCAATTGGTTTGGGAGCAGGGCGTATTGGTAATTTTATTAATGGCGAATTATGGGGGCGGACCACTGACGTACCTTGGGCTTTCGTATTTCCTGGTGCTGGTGCTATGCCGCGTCATCCATCACAACTCTATGAATTTGCGCTTGAAGGGGTGCTATTATTTGTAATCTTATGGCTATATTCTGCGAAACCTCGTCCCGTTGGTTCGGTGGGTGGCTTGTTCTTGCTAGGTTACGGTGCATTTAGGTTCTTTGTTGAGTATTTCCGCGAGCCAGACGCGCATCTTGATTTGAATGCACTTGGATTATCGCAAGGCCAAATGTTATGTATTCCAATGATATTGGCTGGTATTGCATTGATTGCTTATGCCTTTAAAAGCGGCAAGAAAGCGTAGTTCGATTTTACAAAAGGCAATATCTGGTATTAAATCAAAGATAGGGAATGGTCATTATGAGTCAGTACGAGCAATTATGTCAGCGCATTGTTAGTGAAGGAACTTGGTTAACCAATGAGCGCACAGGGCAAAAGTGTTTAACAGTGATTAATGCTGAGCTGGAATATGATGTTGAAAATAAGTCTTTTCCCTTAGTAACGACGCGTAAAAGCTTTTATAAGGCAGCTATTGCTGAATTAATTGGTTATTTACGCGGCTATCAAAATGCTGCTGAGTTCCGTTCTATAGGTTGCAATACTTGGAATGCAAACGCGAACGAAAACAAAGCTTGGTTGGCAAACCCGCATCGTAAAGGTGAGGATGATATGGGTCGAGTGTATGGCGTTCAAGGCCGGACTTGGCAGAAGCCAGATGGTTCTGTATTGGACCAACTTGGCAAAGTTATTGATAACCTTTCTAAAGGTATCGATGATCGTGGTGAAATTGTAACATTCTATAATCCAGGTGAATTTGAGCTTGGCTGTTTACGTCCATGCATGCATACGCATACCTTTTCATTATTAGGTAAGGATTTGTATCTCACCAGCTATCAACGCTCTTGTGACGTTCCGCTGGGCTTAAACTTCAATCAAATTCAGGTATATGTGATGCTAGCTTTAGTGGCTCAAATTACCGGTAATAATCCAAAAAAAGCGTATCACAAAATCATTAATGCCCATATTTATGAGAATCAATTCGAATTGATGCGGGATGTGCAGTTGACTAGAACGCCACTACCTAATCCTAAGTTGACGATTAATCCTAAAATTAAGTCACTGACAGATATTGAAACATGGGTAACGACAAACGACTTCATCGTGGAAGGTTATGAGCATTACGATGCCATTGCTTACCCTTTTTCTGTGTAATATTTTTTAATAGACATGAGTATTGGTAATGTCGATAAATGCGTATCACTTTATAAAAACCTCCAATAATTAATTTGCGGTGATAATGACACCTGTCATTGCCTTTACCTTTTTCGTCAAAGCCGATGTTAGTTTTTATTTAACAATGCCATTATGCTTGATATTAATCATTTCAAAAAGGTAAATGGTACTCACTGCCATAACGCGGGTGATTTAGTAACATAACGATTAGTATAGGAATAGCGCAGGTTACTGCTGAATACGGAGGGGCGTGCTGTGTTTGAGTCTGCTGATAAAGAGCGCTGTGCGAAGCTAAGGAAGACGAAAGCAATAGGTTTATGCATGACAATAAATCTGAATAAGTTTATCTTAGTTGATTTATGGCCTCATACCGACAACATCTAATGGGCACAAACCTTTCCCTTCTAAAAATAAAATACACATAGATAATTGAGTTTTAATACACTCATCGTGACGTATCAATGATTCCTTCCAATAATGAGTTTGATGCAGGACGTGCCAAAATATTCTCTCTTTATGACTATAAGCTTGTGTTTGCTGATTTTTTATTTGTGACCATTCCTCAAACGTGTCCCATAAAAAGCATTCGAGCTCAGAATAGGGGAGTTCGTCCCGCCAGTAAGCACGCATATAAAAAGCAAGCTGCTGTGCTTTGCAATCGATAAAGTGTTGTACCAACATAGTAATCTGCCACCGTTAATATATTTAAGTATAAATAAAGTATAGGTAGCGAAAATAAATACGTGTAAAAACAACACAACAGAAATCCTAAGCCACTGTATAATATTAATATATAGAAACAATTAAAAAATCAAAATAATTATTACCAGCCTAAATAAGTAGTCCACCCCTTTATTTGACGGCTAATATATTTCATTTGAGCCTGGTCCAAAGGTTGTCCAATAATTTCGGTTTGTCGGTAGACTTCCTTCAGTTCTGTTGTTGCTTTTATTCTTCGCTTTCGCTCAGTTTGCTTACTCCAACTATTATCCCATTGGCTGGTGAGGTCAAGAACGGGGATAGGAATTTGAGCAATGACCATTGGTATTTTATTGTTTAACTTACGAATAGGCCAATATGGATTATTAATGACCAGTGTGTCTATTTCCAGCAGCAAGGGATTACCGTCAGCAATCAGCTTGGCAATCGTTGCAGCTGTGATGCCTTGAGAAACCAAAATACGATGCCCCATAGCAGTTTTCATGTGGGTTAGTGCCGCGGCAACATAGGCTTCTAACTCTTGCGAATAAATAATTAGGTCCGCCTCACTTATGGCAGATACAATTGAGTTGCTCTCAATTGTCTCCGTTACATTCTCGCTGATTGAATTTTTTGATACACGTTCTAAAGGTGTAACCGCCACCGCCTCTCCATCGGCAGGCGTATTGTTGGCATTCGTTTCCACATTGCTATCAGAAGCTTCAGGTAGCAAATCTTTATCGATAGCTACTAAGTTATCATCACCTTCAATAGGAAGTTCGATATTTGAACCAAAGCTTAAACCTAAAGACGGCATTACTACTGTGGTCCACCCAAGGGCTGGTAAGTAGTTAGCAATATGAGTGAGCGAATCTTGTCGACCTAAAGGCATTTCCGCGTCACCAATAATTAGCATAATGCCCTTGGTAATAGGCTTTTCAGACAATGAAATTAAAATAGGAAGGCTATTATCACCTACATTAATGAGTGTGAATTCGTCGCGGTGCAATTGATTTACCATGTCCGCGCGGGCTATTTCACTAAAGGAAGCTGATTGTGCAGCAACGTCAAACAGCACATCGCTAGTTAGCAATAAAAAGCCAGTTAGGGATAAAGAGAGTGCATGTTTTGGTTTTGTTTGCATAGTAATTAATTAGTACACGTCATCATTGAATATTTAGGTTATCGGCTTCGTTTACCGGATGCTTAAGAAGCATAGCGGATTTATTTAAGGATAAAAAAAGCAGCTCGAAAGCTGCTTTTAGTGTTTAGAGGTTTACGCTCTAATTAGTTTAAAACTCATAAGAGACCGACGCACCAAACAATCTAGGTTGATTTGGATAAGCGTTGAAACTGCCGTTTTGTATTGGTGGTGGGAATGACGATAAGTAATACTCATCATTATTCAAATTACGCACATACACTTGGAAACTTACGCCGTTTTCCATCGTTAAACCTGCACTCGCATTGATTGTGCTTACAGCGCGTGTTATTTCTGGTGGTACGTTTGCTACCAATCCTACTTCGCTTTCGTATTGATAGTCTGTGCGAATGTAACCGAACATGCCATTATCAAATTCAAAGTTATAAGTAATGCCAGCATTGAACGTGCGCTCAGAGATACCCAGTGGTTTTTCTCCAGATAAGTCTATTGGACCATTTAAGCCTGATGCACCTACAAATGAATCATAGATTGGGTCGAGCAACATGCCGGCTAAGGTAATGTCAATACTATCACTGACATTGAAAGTAGAATCAAATTCCACACCTTTAGTTGATTGTTGACCCGCATTGGCTAATACGAAGCCTGTTCCAACAAACGTGCTTGACTGGAACCCTTTAATCGTCTGATCGAACGCAGTTAAATTAATGGCGGCATTTTTAAATCTAGTTTTAACACCCAGTTCGTAAACTGTCGATTCTTCAGGACCGGCAAAACGAGTGCCGTAGCTTTGGTTTGCTTGCAATAAGCCTGCAGCTGCAAGCCCGGCTTGATCTCCCGGGAATGGACGGGTGTCGCGCGATAAGTTCCACGAAGTGCCTTTAAAACCTGTTGCTGCAGTTGCAAAAACATTCACGTTCTTGTTAACTTCATAGGCTAAACGTAAGCTCCATGTCGTTTTACTGTCCGAGCTCTTACCACTCTCTAGCGAATTTGGAAATACAAGTTGTGGTGGCAAAAATTGCACGCTTTGTAAAGTGGGTATAAACGGAGCAAAAGGTGTAGCTGTCAATGGCACACCAAATACAGTAGGCGTAGTTGCAAAATCAATAGCTGATAATATTTCAGCATTGTCTGATTCGATACTCACTTCTTTTTCATCGTTCGTATAGCTTATACCTAAGGTAGCAGTTAGTGCATCAGTTAGGTCGTAATCGAGGCTAACGAATAAAGAATAAGATTCGTTGTCTTGCAAAAATTCACTGTTAATATATTGGTCGGCAGCAAAAAAAGTATTTGGTGCTAAGCCGAAAATCTGCTCGACGCCAGGAAATAACGGAGCAAAACCGAGCACGTCAAAAAAGCTCCGAGTTCCAGCTCCATAATATAAATTATCACCAGTATCTACAGTTTCATTAAAGTAAAAACCGCCTACCATCCAGTCAAACGTGTTGTCGCCAGTTGACGTCAAACGAAATTCTTGGGTGAAAGTATCTATGTCGGTATGACCTTCTTCAGTCAAAATATCCAAAGAAGTGTAGTCAACATCACTAAGGTAATTTGATTTATTATTGCGCATAGCTGTGATCGAGGTGAATGCAAAGGTTTCGTAATTCACGTCGACCTGTAATGAAATGCCGCCATCTTCAATTTTATTGGTTGGGTCGATATTTAGTGCGGATTCATATGCAAATGGGTCTGATTCATCTAATACCACACCACCAAGAGCTCTAACTGCTGCTGTGGTTGGGCCATTAATGACGTCGGCCACTGTACAGCAAGATTCTTCTATTTCACTGTAGTCGGCAATAAACCGGAACGTAACATCGTCAGTCGGTTCAAATAAGAATTGACCTCTGAGATTCCAACGGTCTCTGTCATTGATATCACCTAAGCCTACGACACTTTCGGTGTAGCCATCGCGTGTGTTCATGCCACCTGACAGACTAAATGCTAGCTCATCGGTAATTGCGTTAGTCACAAAACCTTTTAAGATACGTTGGTTATAGTTACCCAATGTAGCTTCAACTTTACCTTCAAGATTATATGATGGTGCTTCAGTTCGAACGTTAATTACACCTGCGGATGCATTTTTACCGAATAATGTACTTTGCGGACCGCTTAAAATTTCTATTTGTTGTAGGCGCGGTAAATCACCAATTTGCGCAGCGGCTCTAGAACGGTAGACACCGTCTATGAAAACTCCGACTGAAGGTTCTATACCCGTATTGTTAGTACCGTTGCCGAAACCCCGAATAGAAAAGTTAGTATTGGTTGAGCGTTGCAATGGAGTTACGCGTAAAGTTGGTACTAGACTTTGTAAGTCTCCTATATCCAATATTTTCGTTTGCAGAATGTCTTTTGCACTAGTAACGGTTACTGCTATTGGGGTCTCTTGTAAACCGGTTGAACGTTTTGACGCGGTAATGACGATTGTTTCATATTCTTCTTCAGCTTCTTCTTGAGCCAACACGTTGTTAGACATAAAGCCTAATGATATTGCTACAAGCAACGCTAAAGGTTTGGTTTTAAAATACGCAGGTAAATATTGAGTCATGTGTGTTCTCATCATATTACTGGAAAATTGTTATTTTTATTTGAGCATAAGATTAGCTGATTTGAAGTTACTTGTTTGTAACTGCTCAGTTGCATTAACCCTATATCGCCATTTATTCGTTCACTCAACACTTTAGTTAACGTGACACTAATGTTAAACAAATGTTACGAGCATTTACACAATAAAGGTATTTTATGGCCTAAGCAATAGTAATTTAGGTTGGTGATGTTACAAAATTATTAATACTTTAAAAATAGGTGTTGATTAAGCTAGTATTCGCACGCACTTCCCCAATATTTATTTTGCTTATCTACAACTCTTTTTGGAATGAATGGGGGGATTCAAATCGCAGTTTTTCACCACTCACTGGGTGCGAGAATGAGTGCATTTGCGCATGTAGGCAAAGACGGGGATTT